>NZ_JBFULT010000084.1:0-23695 GCF_054049755.1 Bradyrhizobium sp. P5_C11_2 | reverse complement strand
CACCCGGATCGCGCCGGACGATGCTTCGCATCGCCGGGGGCGATCCGACCTCTCCCCGCAAGCGGGGAGAGGTGAAGAAAGCGCGATCGCCGTTATGAACAAGCGAACAGCTACAAACCAATCCACGCGCCCGGCGCATCATCATTCAGCCGCGCCACCGCATCCGCACGCCGCGTCAGCACGGCGCGCTGGTTGATGTAGCCCTTGTCGGTGATCTCGCCGCCGTCGACGGATGGCGGCTCTGCGAGCAACAGCGCGCGCGTGGCGTGGCCGGAGGAGTTTGCGCCCTGCTGCTTGAGCTTTGCGAGGCCCTGCGCGATTGCGGTCCTGACCTTCTCGTGGCTCAGCACCTCATCCACGCCGGCAGCTTCATCCAGACCGGCATGGACGCGGCAGGCCGCGATGTTCGGAAACACCAGGAACCGCACCTCGTCGCCGCCATGGCCGGCGACGACGATGTCCTGCGCGAGCGGCGCCAGTGCCGCGATGCCGGCGACGCGCAACGTGCCGACGCTGACCCAGGTGCCGGAATTGAGCTTGAAATCCTCGGCGACGCGGCCGTCGAAGAACAGGCCGCGCTCGGGCCGCGCGGGGTCGGCGAATGTCACGGCGTCGCCGATGAGATAGAAGCCCTCTTCGTCGAACGCCTGCTGCGTCAGCTCCGGCGCTTTCCAGTAACCCGGTGTGACGTTGGGGCCGCGCACCCGCACCTCCAGCTTGTCGCCGGAGGCGACGAGCTTCAATTCGGTTCCGGGTATAGGCACGCCGATATTGCCGGAGCGTTCGGCGAGGAAATGGCAGTCGGTTGCGAGCGGCGAGGTCTCGGTCGAGCCCCAGGCCGAGACCATCGGCAGCGGCCGGCCGACGGTTTCGATGGACAGCTGTTCGAGCGCATCCCAGAGATTCTGCGGCAATGCGGCGCCGGCATAGAAGGCGAACTTCACCTCGCCGAAGAAGCGGCGGCGCAGCTCCTCATCGCCGCGCAGCGCCGCGATCAGCATGTCGAAGCCGCGCGKCACGTTGAAATAGACCGTGGGCATCACGCTCCGGAGATTGGCGAGCGACGTCGCGAACAGGCCGGGCGCAGGCTTGCCGCCGTCGATATAGAGCGAGCCGCCATTGCGCAGCACGAGGTTGAAATTGTGGTTGGCGCCGAAGGTGTGGCTCCAGGGCAGCCAGTCGAGAATGACGAGATCGCCGCGGCCCGTCTCGAGAAAAGTCCAGGTCTGCGCCTTGGCCTGCTGGCTCGAGGTCAGCATGCGCTGGGTGTTGATGACGGCCTTCGGCGTCCCGGTCGAGCCCGAGGTGAACAGGAATTTTGCGATGGTGTCCGGCGTCACCGCGGCGAAGGCTGTTGCCACCTCCGGCGTCTCGGGTGTTCCCAGGATCGTGCGGAACGCAAGCGCATCGGCATCGTCGGGATTGCCGCTGATGATCGGCGCCCGATGCAGCGGCCTGATCGCGGCGAGTGCCGCGGTGAACGGCTTTGACGCGGAGACATAGATGGCGCCGGGCTCCAGCAGCGCGATCATGCTTCTCAGCTTGTCGAAGTCTCTGGACATCAACGAATAGGCCGGCGAGATCGCCGCGGAGGGCACGCCGACGTGTTGCGCGGCAAGCGCGAGCAGCGCGTGATCAATGCTGTTGTCGGACAGGATCACCACGGGCCGTTCTGCGCCGAGGCCCTGCGCCAGAATCCATGACGCCGCCGCGCGCACCTGCCGCAGCGCCTGCGCATAGGTGACGGTGGTCCATGGTGCGTCGACATTGGCGCGCTCGGCCAGGAAGATCGCATCCGGCCTCTCGCGCGCCCATTGCTCCAGCCAGTCGCCGATGCAGCGCGCGCTCCCGCGCAAGGGCGCCGGTGAGCGCAGCACGATGCTGCCGTCGGCGCGATGCTCGGCGACGGTCTTCGGCGCTGCGAACAGACTTGACGCGTCACCGCGTGGGGCGGCTGTCATCGGTTTCCTCCTCGCCCGGACCCGGGATCGGCTGCAGCCTCGTTCCGGGCTGCCTTGACGATAATGTTGAGCACGGCAATTGTTGTCGTCAACAACAATCTTTCCTTCGATGCCAGCGGGCGCTAGAGAAGGGGGCGCGGCGATGTTTGCGGAGACGATGGGTGGATAGAGCAATCGATCGAGAGACAAGCAGCCTGGCACGCAAGCGGACGGGCAACGGCGCAGCGCGACGGAGCGACGCAGACGCGATCGGCCTCGACGCGCTGACCGGGCACGCCGGCTACGCGGTGCGACGCTTCCAGATCTGGATTTTTCAGGACTTCATCAAGACGCTCGGTGAGGTCGACATCCGGCCGACGCAATATTCGGTGCTGACGGTGATCGCCGCCAATCCCGGCCTTTCGCAGATGGCTGTGGCAAAACGCCTCGGCATCGAGCGCGCCCGGCTGGTGCACCTGCTCGACAGCCTCGAACAACGCAAGCTGGTGAAGCGGATCAAGTCGAAGACGGACCGGCGCTCGCACGCGCTGCATCTCACGGCGCAGGGCGAGACCGCGCTGGCCAAGTTCAAGCGGCTTGCGGCCGAGCACGAACGGCATGTGGAAGAGAAGATCGGCAAGGCGAACCGGGAGCGGCTGCTCCAGATCCTGGCCAGCTTCACCTGATCCCGACTGCCCATGATTTGTGCAGATGCCCGTAACGGGGCGCTGGCACGACGGTCCGGCCGACCCACGAAATCTCCCCCAACCCACTGATTCCCCGATAATATCCGGAGCATCCGCGCTGCCCGGATTCTGTACACAATGGCACATCGCTTGCTTCAATCCGGGTGAAGACAGATTGTCGGAGTTTTGTCGCCATGAGGGCTGAAATGGGGGCTGAGCAGCCTGAAACGATCGCCGCGATTGTGGCCGCGCATCGCGCGGGCACGGCCACGCCGGCGCAGACGGTCGCGCGCAGCTACCAGCGCATCCGCGACCACAACGATCCCGCCGTCTTCATCAGCCTGCGCGACGAGAAGGACGCGATCGCGGAGGCCGAGGCGCTGGCCGCGCGCAAGGATGCCGCCAGCCTGCCGCTCTACGGCGTGCCGGTCGCGGTGAAGGACAATATCGACGCGCTGGGCTTCCCGACCACCGCCGCCTGCCCGGCCTTCGCCTATACGCCGACGCACGACTCCACCGCGGTCGAGCGGCTGCGCGCGGCCGGCGCCATCATCATCGGCAAGACCAATCTCGACCAGTTCGCGACCGGCCTCGTCGGCGTGCGCTCGCCCTACGGCATCCCCCGCAATTCGATCCGCGAGGATTTGATCCCCGGCGGATCGAGCTCGGGATCGGCGACCGCCGTCGGCGCCGGCCTGGTGCCGCTGTCGCTCGGCACGGATACAGCAGGCTCAGGGCGCGTGCCGGCGATGCTCAACAACATCGTCGGGCTGAAGCCGAGCCTCGGCATGGTCTCGACCGCGGGGATGGTGGCGGCCTGCCGCACGCTGGACTGCATCTCGGTGTTCGCCTTGACGGTCGACGACGCAGCATTGGCCCTCTCCGTGATGGCGGGTCCCGACCAGGCCGATCCGTTCTCGCGCGACCGGCCGCTCGGCGCGATCACGCCGCTCCCGGCCAATCTCCGCCTCGGCGTGCCGCGCAACGGGCAATTGATCTTCTTCGGCGACAGGAAAGCGGAAGCGGCCTATGGCGATGCGCTGAAGCGCTGGACCGCGCTCGGCGCGAAGCTGGTCGAGTTCGACCTCGAGCCGTTCTACGAGACGGCGCGGCTGCTCTATGAGGGGCCGTGGGTCGCCGAGCGCTATCTCGTGATCCGCAACCTGCTCGCCTCCGCCCCGGATTCGATCCATCCGGTGACGCGCGAGATCACGGCCGCCGGTTCGCGGCTCACGGCGGCCGACACCTTCTCCGCACTCTACCGCTTGCAGGGCCTGCGCAAGATCGCCGAACGCACCTTCGCCAACATCGACGCGCTGGTGCTGCCGACGGCGCCGACAGCGTATACGACCGCGCAGGTGCTGGCCAATCCGGTCGAGCTCAACAGCCGGCTCGGCACCTACACCAACTTCGTGAACCTGCTCGACCTCTGCGGCCTCGCGCTGCCGGCGGCGATGCGTGCTGATGGCATTCCGTTCGGCATCACCCTTCTGGCGCCAGCGGGTCGCGACGCGATGCTCGCGAGCATCGGTCGCGTCTTCCATGCCGATACCAGGCTGACCGTTGGCGCCAAGGGCGTGGCGCAGCCACCGCTCGCTTTGCCTCCCGCAAGCAGCGGCGACGAGATTCCGATCGCGGTGGTCGGCGCGCATCTCTCCGGCATGGCGCTGAACGGCGAATTGAAGGCGCTGAACGGACATCTGATCGAGGTGACGAAGACCGCGCCCGACTACAAGCTCTATGCGCTCCAGACCACGCCGCCGAAGCCCGGCATGCTGCGCGTCGCAGCCGGCAAGGGCGCCGCGATCGAGCTCGAGATCTGGTCGCTGTCGTCGTCCGCCTTCGGCAAATTCGTCAACGCGATTCCCGCGCCGATGGCGATTGGCACGATCCGGCTTGCCGACGGCCGTGCCGTGAAGGGGTTTCTCGTCGAGCCGGAAGTGCTGGCCGAAGCCCGCGACATCACCGCCTATGGCGGCTGGCGCGCGTATATGGCGGAAGCGGCGACGGCGTAGGCCGGCCGAGTCGCAGACGCCGTCACCCCGCGTGTTTCAGCAACGGCCAGTCGGGGTAATGGGTCCTGGCTTTCGCCAGGACCACATCCACATCACTTCGTCAGCGGGCAGCCGCTGTCCTTGGCGGTGAAGAAGGCCTTGTCGCCGGGGACGGTCGCGAGCAGCTTGTAATAGTCCCAGGGCTTCTTCGACTCCGATGGCTTCTTGACCTCGAACAGATACATGTCGTGGACCATGCGGCCGTTCTCGAGCACCTTGCCGCCCTGCGCGAAGTCGTCGTCGACCGGCAGCTCCTTCAACTTCTTGGCAACCGCATCCGGATCCTTGGTGCCGGCGGCCTTGACCGCCTTGAGATAGCTCAGCGTCGCGGAGTAGGTGCCGGCGTGGATCATGCTCGGCATCCGCCCGGTGCGCTTGAGGAAGCGTTCGCCGAGATTGCGGGTGCGGTCGTTGAGATCCCAGTAATAGCCTTCGGTCAGCACCAGTCCTTGCGCAGCCTGCAAGCCGAGGCCGTTCACCTCGGCGAGCGTCATCAAGAGGCCCGCGAGCTTCTGACCACTGGCGACGATGCCGAACTCCGACGCCTGCTTGATCGAGTTGGTGGTGTCGAGGCCGGCATTGGCAAGACCGACGATCTTCGCCTTGGAGCTCTGCGYCTGGAGCAGGAAGGAGGAGAAGTCCGAGGAGTTGAGCGGCACGCGCACCGAGCCGAGCACCTTGCCGCCATTGGCGGTGACGATCTCGCTGGTGTCCTTTTCCAGCGCGTAGCCGAAGGCGTAGTCGGCGGTGAGGAAGAACCAGGTGTCGCCGCCGGCCTTGGTCAGCGCACCACCGGTGCCGACGCCGAGCGCGCGGGTGTCATAGGCCCAGTGGAAGCCGTAGGGCTGGCAGGCATCGCCGGTGAGGCGCGAGGTCGCGGCGCCCACGACGATGTCGATCTTCTTCTTTTCCTTCGAGAGCTCATGGATCGCGAGCGCGACCGAGGAGGTCGTCAGCTCCGTGATCATGTCGACGTTCTCGACGTCGTACCAGCGCCGCGCGATCGAGCTCGCAAGGTCCGCCTTGTTCTGGTGATCGGCGGTGACGAGCTCGATCTTCTGGCCCAGCACCTCGCCGCCAAAATCCTCGATCGCCATCCTGGCCGCTTCGACCGACCATTTGCCGCCGTAATCGGCATAGACGCCGGACTGGTCGTTGAGGATGCCGATCTTGACGCCTTGCGCGAAGGCCGGCGCCGCGAGCAGCAGCGCAGACGTTGCGACGGCGGCCACCCGCTCGCCCCAACCCCCCCCCCGGGGTTATGGGTCCCGGCCTTCGCCGGGACGACAGCGTGAATGTTGAAGCGCCGGCGGCCACCACCGACACTTATGAGGCCGCGACCTTCGGCTTCCCGTCGTTCTTCCCCTCTGCCAGATTCCGCACCACCACGTAGAAGATCGGCGTGAACAGGAGGCCGAACAGGGTGACGCCGATCATGCCGAAGAACACGGCGACGCCGACGGCCTGCCGCATCTCCGAGCCCGAGCCGGACGAGATCACCAGCGGCAGCACGCCGAGGATGAAGGCGAAGGACGTCATCAGGATCGGCCGCAGGCGCAACCGGCAGGCGTCGATCACGGCCTCCAGCCGCGGCTTGCCCTCGTTTTCGATGTCGCGAGCGAACTCCACGATCAGGATCGCGTTCTTCGCCGCCAACCCCACCAGCACGACGAAGCCGATCTGCGTGAGGATGTTGACGTCCTGGCCCATGATGCGCACGCCGATGGTGGCAGCGAGCAAACACATCGGCACGATCAGGATGACCGCGAACGGCAGCGTCCAGCTGCCATATTGCGCGGCGAGCACGAGATAGACGAACAGCACGCAGATCGGGAACACGTAGAGGCCGGCATTGCCGCCGGTGACCTGCTGATAGGACAGATCCGTCCACTCGAAGGTGAAGCCGCTCGGCAGAGTGTCGTCCGCGAGCTTCTTGATGGCGTTGAGCGCGGTGGTCGAGCTGGTGCCCGGCGCCGGCTCGCCCTGCAATTCGGACGCGGCATAGAGATTGTAGCGCGCAACGCGGTCGGGGCCCGAGACGTCCTTGAATTCGACCACGCTGCCGAGCATCACCATGTCGCCGGCGCCGTTGCGGGTGCGCAGCCGCGAGAGGTCGCTGGGTTCTTTCCGGAACGGGAAATCAGCCTGCGCGGTGACGTGATAGGTGCGGCCGAACAGGTTGAAGTCGTTGACATAGGTCGATCCGAAATAGGTCTGGATCGTGTCGTTGATGTTGGCGATGGGGACACCGAGCTTCTGCGCCTTGGTGCGGTCGATATCGACGAAGAGCTGCGGCGTGTTGGCTGAGAACGGCGAGAACACCGTCGGAGCGAGCAGCGAGGGCGATTTGCGCGCCGCCGCAACAAGCTCGTCGGTGGCCGCGGCGAGCAGCTCAGGCCCGCGACCCTGGCGGTCCTGGATGCGGATGGTGAAGCCGCCGCCGGTGCCGATGCCGGGCACGGCCGGCGGCGGAATGACGATAATGAACGCGCCCTGGATCACGGCGAGCCGCTTGCGCAGCTCGGCCGTGATGGCGTTCGCCGTCAGCCCCTTCTTCAGGCGCACCTCGGGTTCATCGAATACCGGGAACAGAGCGGCCGCGTTGCCGGCCTGAGTGCGCGTCGCGCCGGAGAAGCCCGCGAAAGCGGCAACACGGATGATACCCGGCGTATCCAGCGAGATCCGCTCGATCTCGCGCACGACCTCCGTGGTGCGCGCCAGCGACGCCGCGCCCGGCAATTGCACGGAGATGATGACGTAGCCGCGATCCTGCGCCGGAATAAAGCCTTGCGACGTGGTCCCGATCAGCCAGCCGGCGCTGCCGATCAGCACGACATAGATCAGGATCATCACCACCGAATGGCGAATGACGAAATTGGCGACGCCGGCATAGCCATGCGCCAGCCGGTCGAACACACGGTTGAAGACGCCGGTGAAGGCATTCCAGCCGCGCGCGATGACATTCCAGCTTGCCGGCGGCCGCTTTTCCTCATGCGGCGTGAGGATCTGCGAGGCCAGCGCCGGCGACAGCGTCAGCGAACAGAAGCAGGAGATCGCGGTCGCGACCGCAATGGTGACGGCAAATTGCTGGAAGAATTGCCCGGAAATGCCGCCGATGAATGCAGTCGGCACGAACACCGCGCACAGCACCAGCGCGATCGAGACCAGCGCGCCGCCGACCTCTTCCATGGTCTTGAGCGCGGCATCGCGCCGGCTCAGGCCGTGCTCGAGATGGCGCTCCACATTCTCCACCACCACGATGGCGTCGTCGACCACGATGCCGACCGCAAGCACGAGGCCAAACAAGGTGAGATTGTTGATGGAGAAACCGAGCGCCGCCATCACCGCAAACGTGCCGACCAGCGAGACCGGGATCGCGATGATTGGGATGATCGCCGGCCGCCAGCCCTGCAGGAACACCAGCACCACGATGACCACGAGCAGCATGGCCTCGTAGATGGTCTTGATCAGCTCGTGGACGGACTGTGCGATGAATTCGGTCGGGTTGTAGCCGATATTGTAATCGAGGCCTTTCGGGAAGCTCTCCTTGAGCTTCGTCATGGTGTCGGAGATGTTCTTGGCCGTCGCGAGCGCGTTCGACCCGGGCCGCTGCGTCACCAGCATGGCGACCGCCGATTTGCGCAGCAGGAAGCTGTTGGTCGAGTACGCCAGCGCACCGAGCTCGATGCGGGCGACGTCGCGCAGGCGCACCGTGCGGCCGTCGGAGCCGGCCTTGATCAGAATGTCCTCGAACTGCTTCTGGTCCTTCAGCCGCCCGGTGAAGGTGAGGTTCGGCTGGAAGGCACGGTCGGCGATCGGCGGCTCCGCGATCTGGCCGCCCGCGATCTGCACGTTCTGCGCGCGAATCGCCGCCAGCACTTCGGTCGAGGTCAGGCCGAGATTGGCGATCCTGTCAGGGTCGAGCCACAGCCGCATCGAATAATCGCGTGCGCCGAAAATCTGGATGTCGCCGACGCCGTCGATCCGCAGCAGCTGGTCGCGGACCTGGAGCAGCGCGTAATTGGAGATGTAGAGCTGGTCGAATGTGTCGTCGGGCGACAGCATGAACACGACCATCAGGATGTCGGGCGAGTTCTTGCGGGTGACGACGCCGTTGCGCTGCACTTCGTCCGGCAGTTGCGGCTGCGCGATCGCGACGCGGTTCTGCACCAGCACCTGCGCCTTGTCGAGGTCGGTGCCGAGCTTGAAGGTGACGGTGATCGTCAATTGCCCGTTCGAGGTCGCCTGGCTGTAGAGATACAGCATGTCCTCGACGCCGTTGATCTGCTGCTCGATCGGAGCCGCGACGGTGTCGGACACGGTTTGCGCCGAGGCGCCCGGATATTGCGTGGTGACGACGACGGTCGGGGGCACCACTTGCGGATATTCGGAGACCGGCAGCGTGGTATAGGCGAGCGTGCCGACGATCAGCAGCACGATCGACAGCACCATCGCCAGGATGGGCTGGTTGATGGAGAGACGGCCAAGATTCATGACTTGTCACCGGGCTTGCCACCGGCCGGCGCTTGCGCGGGAGACGGCGTGACCTTGGCGCCGACACGGGCGCGCTGGATGCCGTTGACGATGACGCGGTCCTCCGCCTTCAGCCCTTCGCGGATCACGCGCAGGCCCTCGTCGAGCGGTCCGAGCACCACGGGACGCGCCTCGACGGTGTCGTCCGGCTTGACCACGAACACGATCTTGCGGGACTGGTCGGTGGCAACCGCGACATCCGGAATCAGCAGCGCCTCATAGGGCGCGCTGCCGATCAGCCGGACGCGGCCGAACTGGCCGGGCAGGATGGAGAGATCGGTATTCTTGATCACGGCGCGGCTGCGCAGCGTGCCGGTGGAGACATCGAGGCGGTTGTCGAGGAAGTTGATGGTGCCCTCATGCGACGGCTTGGTCTCGCCGGCGAGCGTCACCTGGACCGGGTTCGCGGTGTCGCGCGAGCTCGGGCGCTTACCCTCGAACCACAGCTTGCTGTATTTGATGAACGTCGCCTCATCCATGTCGAAATAGACGTAGATCGGATCGAGCGTCACGATCGAGGTGAGCAGCGTCGAGGTGCCGGTGTCGCTGCCCTGCACGAGATTGCCGGGGCTGACGAGATGGCGGCTGACGCGGCCGKTGAGCGGCGCGGTCACGTGGGTGAACTCGATGTTGAGCCGCGCGGCCTTCAGTGCACCCTCGGCCTGCGTCGCCGCAGCGTGCGCGGCCTGCAGGGCCTGGCGGCGCTGGTCGACGACCTGCTCGGACACGGCGCTGGTCTGGACCAGGTTCAGGCCACGGTCGAGCTCGCGCTTGGCGAGTTCCACCTTGGCGCGTGCGTCCGCGAGCTGGCCGTCCGCCTGCTCCGCCACCGCCTCGAACGGCCGCGGGTCGATGACGTAGAGCAGATCGCCCTGACGCACGATCGCGCCGTCCTGGAATTCGACGGAGTTGACGAAGCCGCCGACGCGGGGGCGCACCTGCACCTCCTCCGTCGCCTCGAAGCGGCCGGTGAATTCGTCCCAATCGGTGACGGTGCGCTTGACCGGCTGGGCAACGGTCACCGGCGGCGGCGGAGGGGCGGCCGCCTGAGAGGCCGGCTGGCCGCAGCCGGCGAGGGCGAATGCCGCGACAAGAAGCCCGGCGATCGCGCAATGCCGGGGCGAAACGAAATCGTGCGTTTTGACAAATTGCTCGCTTCCGTCCGGTCCGCTCATCCCAGGCCCTCGCATGATCGCCGCAGAAACATCAGGGTACTCGCCTACCCGCGGGCGACACAAGATGAGTTTCAATGATGAATTCTTCAAGACGAGAGCAAGTGCAACGCTCGGAAGAGTGCCCTAGCCGGATGACGGGTTGACAGGTCGTCCTTCGCCTCTCCCCGCGTGCGGGGAGAGGCCGGAATGCGCGCGTCGCGCGTATTCCGGGAGCCCGACTGTCATCGTCTTTGTGGATAGAGCCCCTCACCCCGCCCCTCTCCCCGTAAGAACGGGGAGAGGGAGGAGGAGGAAAGGCGCCAGCGTCTTCGCACATGACGGCCGCGACGGGCTCGGCTAGATTACCCCCACAAGAACAAGACGAATTGTCCCGGGAGGACAGGCGTGCACCAAGGGCGTGTCGTATACGGCGCGATCGAGGAGGTTGTGTTCGGCCATCCCGCCGCCGAGGCTGTTGTCGCGCAGATGGACCGGCTGGGGACGCGCCGCGCCTTCCTGATGGTGTCCGGCACACTGAACCGGCAGACCGATGAAATCGCGAAGATCAGAGAGGCGCTGGGCGCGCGCTGCGCCGGGCTGTTCGACGCCATGCCGGCGCATACGCCGCGCGAGGCGGTGATCGCTGCTGCCAATGCGGCGCGCGAGGCGGGCGCCGACCTGATCGTCACCGTCGGCGGCGGCTCGATCACCGACGGCGCCAAGGCGGTGCAGCTCTGCCTCGCCAACGGCATCGACGATATCGACGGCATCGAGCGCATCCGCGTGCACAAGGGCGTGGCGCCCGAGATGAATGCGCCGACCGTGCGTCAGATCAGCGTGCCGACGACCATTGCCGGCGGCGAGTTCAGCTCGATCGCGGGCGTCACCGACCGCAGCACGCATGTGAAGCAGATGCTGCGGCATCCGCTGACGGTGCCGCGCGCGACCATCCTCGATCCCGCCATCACCGTGCACACGCCGGAATGGCTGTTCCTCTCGACCGGCATCCGCGCCGTCGACCATTGCGTCGAGGCGATCTGCTCGCGCGAGACGCATCCTTACGCCGACGCGCAATCGGTGAAGGGCCTCGCCATGCTCGCCGACGCRCTGCCGCGGGTGAAGGCCGACCCGTCCGACCTCGACGCGCGGATGGATGCGCAGATCGGCACCTGGCTCTCGATGGGCGCGCTCGCCGCCGGCGTGCCGATGGGCGCGAGCCACGGCATCGGCTACGTGCTTGGCGCCGCCTTCGACGTGCCGCATGGCTACACGTCCTGCATCATGCTGCCGGCGGTGATGCGCTGGAATGCGCGCGACAATGCCGAGCGCCAGATCATCGTCGCCGCCGCGATGGGCTTTCCCGGCCGGGATGCCGCCGACGTGCTGGACGCCTTCATCCGTTCGCTCGGCATGCCGCGCAGCCTTGCCGAGGTGCGGGTGTCGCCGGAGCATTTCGACGCCATCGCCGAACAGGCGATGCGCACCAACTGGATCCCGCGCAACCCGCGCAAGATCGACGGCCCCGCGCAAGTGCGCGAAATCCTGCTTCTCGCCGCATAGTTCAAAACCGGAGGACTGATGTATCCAGGTCAGCATGCCCGCCTGCGCCCGCTGCAACCCGCCTTCATCATGGCGGCGACCGGCGAGACCGTCACCTATCGCGAGCTCGATGCGCGCAGTAATCGCCTGGCGCAGCTGTTTCGCAGGCACGGATTGAGGCGGCTCGACCATTACTCGATCTTCATGGAGAACAATTCCCGCTATCTCGAAGCCTGCGGCGCCGGCGAGCGGTCCGGCCTCTACTACACCTGCATCAATTCCTTCCTCACCGCGGGCGAACTCGCCTATCTCCTCGTCAACAGCCAGTCCAAGATCCTGATCACGTCGGTGGCGAAGCTCGACATCGCGCGCGAGGCGATCAACGTGTGTCCGGACGTCAAGCTCTGCATCGTCGCCGACGGACCCGGCGAGAGCGAGCGTATCGTCGGCCTTGCGGAGGTCACCGCCGACCTGCCGACGACGCCGATTGCGGATGAGTGGCTCGGCACCGCGATGCTGTATTCGTCGGGCACGACGGGACGGCCGAAGGGCATCCTGCGGCCGCTGCCGGAGGAGCCGCCAAAGCACAATCTGCCGCTGTTCGATTTCCTGACCAAGCTCTGGCACTACCGCGAGGGCATGGTCTATCTGTCGCCGGCGCCGCTCTATCACTCGGCGCCACAAGCGGCCGTGAACCTGACGATCCGCATGGGCGGCACCGTGATCATCATGGAGAATTTCGATCCCGAGCGCTATCTCCAGCTCGTCGAGCGCTGGGGCATCACCCACACCCAGCTGGTGCCGACGATGTTCTCGCGCATGCTGAAGCTGCCGGAGGAGGTGCGCAGCCGTTACGACCTGTCATCGCTGGAGATCGCGATCCATGCCGCCGCACCCTGCCCGGCGCTGGTCAAGGACGACATCATCAAATGGTGGGGACCGATCATTCACGAATATTACGGCGCGACCGAAGGCCTCGGCTTCACCGCCTGCAACAGCGAAGAGTGGCTCGCCCATCGCGGCACCGTCGGCAAGGTGCTGTTCGGCGACCTCCACATCCTCGACGAGGACATGAGGCCGTGCCCAACCGGCACGCCCGGCCAGGTGTGGTTCAAGACGGCATCGCCGTTCGAATATTTCAACGATCCGGAGAAGACGAAAGAGGCGCGCTCGGCCGACGGCAGCATGAGCACGGTCGGCGACGTCGGCTATGTCGACGCGGACCGCTTCCTCTACCTCACCGACCGCGCGACCTTCATGATCATTTCCGGCGGCGTCAACATCTATCCGCAGGAGTGCGAGAACCTGCTGATCACGCATCCGAAGGTCGCGGATGCCGCCGTGTTCGGCGTGCCCAATGCCGATCTCGGCGAAGAGGTGAAGGCGGTGGTGCAGCCGATGCCGGGCGTGGTGCCCGGGCCGGCGCTGGCGGAGGAACTGATCGCCTTCTGCGGGGCATCGCTGTCGCGCCAGAAGGTGCCGCGCTCGGTCGATTTCGAAAAAGAGCTGCCGCGGCTGCCGACCGGCAAGCTCTACAAGCGGCTGCTGCGGGATCGGTATTGGGGCAACAAGGCGTCGCGGATCGTGTGAGCCTAAACCGACACCGCGTAGATCTCGTATTCCCCGCGCACCAGTTCGATATGCGCGCGCATGGCGGCGGCGGCGCCCTGCTTGTCGCCGCGCATGATGGCGACGACAACGCGGTCGTGCTCGGCTTGTGACTTGGCGAGGCGGCCGAGGTTGCGGAACTGGGCGCGGCGGAACGGCTGCACGCGGACGCGGGTTGCGAGCGTGATCTCGGCGATGTAGCCGTTCTGCGATCCCGCATAGATCGCATTGTGGAAGCGCTCGTTGACCTCGTGGAAGCGGTCGGGATTGCCGGCGTAGCTCAGCACCCGCAGCTCTTCGTGAACGGCTTCGAGACCATGTCGCTCAGCCGCCGACATGCGCTCGGCGGCAAGGCCGGCGCACAGCGCCTCGAGCTCGGCCATCGCCTCGAACATGCCCTTCAGCCGCTCGATCGACGGCTGCGCCACCACCGCGCCGCGATGAGGCCGTGCCTCGACCAGGCCGCTCGCCACCAGCTGACGCAGCGCCTCGCGCACCGGCGTGCGCGACACGCTGAAGCGCCGCGCGATATCGGTCTCGTCCAGCGGCGCGCCGGGCGGCAGGGCGCCGCGCACGATCTCGTCGGCGAGCTGAAGGCGCAGCTCCTCGGCACGCGTGACCTTCTGCAGCGAGGGCAGCGCCCGGTCGACGCGCGGCACCACCGGCTCGGCCGGCAGTGTTCCGGGCGGAAAGTCGTCAAGCGTCATCCGATCAGGTCTCTTTCGACTCGTCGATGATGCTGACATGGGCAGCGACGACGCGCCAGCCCTCCGGGAAGCGAATCCAGGTCTGCATCTGCCGGCCGACCTTGCCGGGAGTCGTGTCGCGGTAGAACAAAGTGGAGGCCACGGCCGTATCGCGGCCATAGCTGGTGATGACGGTTTTCGCGGTGCGGCGGTTAAGCCCGACCGGCGAGCGGCCGGCGCGGAAGCCGGAGATCGCCTCATAGCCGTAGAGGTTCTCGCCGATGCCGTAGCGCAACGTGCGCGAGTCATTGCGGAAGAGCTCGCCGAGCACGGCGACATCGTTGGTGATCAGCGCCTGCTCATAGCGCTCGAACGCGGCTTTGACTTCCGCGATCACCTCGGGGAGATCAATCTCCATTTCAAATTCCTCTCGGTGACGGCGCGGCGACGACGCCCATCTTCTCCAATGCGTGCGCGACGCGCAACGCGATGTCCTCGCGCCAGGGCGCGGCGATGATCTGCACGCCGATCGGCAGCGGCTCGAGCGGCACGGGAACCGCGACCACGGGCAGGCCGATGAACGAGATCGGCTGGGTGTGGATACCGATATTGGCGCGCACCGGCAGATCGACGCCGTCGAGATTGAAATTCACCTGGCCAAGCTTCGGCGCGGTGCAGGGCGTTGCCGGCGCGATCAGCACGTCGACGGATTTGAAGATCTCGGAAAACTGCGCGCGATACCAGCGGCGGAATTTCTGCGCGCGGTCGACCAGCGGCGCCGGCACCATCGCGCCGGCGATCAGCCGGTCGCGCACGGCGGGATCGAAATCGTTCGGGCGCTTGCGCAGGCGATCGAGATGCAGCGAGGCGCCTTCGGTCGTGCTGATGACGTAAGCCGCTGCACGGGCGCGCGCGGCTTCAGGCACATCGACGATTTGCGTCGCGCCAAGCGCCTTGGCGACGCGGCTGACGGCTTCGACGGCTTCCGGAAACACGTTCTTCTGGAAGTAGCCGCCGGCAATCGCGATGCGCAGGTCCGAAACCGGATTGGCGAGCAGCGGCGTCGTCGGCTCCAGACCGCGCGTGGTCGTGCAGGCGGCATCGTCGGGATCCGGCCCCTGCATCGCGTCATAGGCAAGCGCGAGATCGGTGACCGAGCGCGCGAACGGGCCGAGATGATCGAAGCTCGCGACGAACGGAAAGGAGCGCGCCCGCGACAGCCGGCCATAGGTCGGCTTCAGGCCAAAGATGCCGCAGAACGACGATGGCACGCGGATCGAACCGTTGGTGTCCGATCCCAGCGCGATCGGCACCAGCGCGCCGCCGACGGCGCTCCCCGAACCGCCGGAGGAGCCACCGCTCATCCGCGTGGTGTCGTGCGGATTGCGCGAGGGCCCGTCGTGGACATTCTCGCCGGTGAAGTCGTAGGCGTATTCGCCCATGTTGAGCGCGCCGACCAGCACGGCGCCAGCGGCTTCCATGCGTTCGATCAGCGTGGCGTCGCGCTTGGCGGGCGCAAGGTCGCGGTTGATCTTGGAGCCGGCCCGCGTCGGCAGGCCCGCGACGTCAAAGAGGTTCTTCACCGCGAAGGGGACGCCGGCGAGCGGGCCGACTGTCTTGCCGGCGGCTACATCGGCATCGAGCGCGCGCGCTTTCGCACGGGCGCGATCGGCGGTGACGTCGGTGAAGGAATTGAGGATGCCGTCGTGCTGCTTGATCCGCGCAAGGGCTGCTTCGGTGGCATCGAGCGCGGACAATTTGCCGCCGGCCACCGCCTTGGCGATCTCGGCAGCCGTCAAATCTGGCTTGGTGGTCATGGCGGCGTCAGACGGAGAAGATGGGCGCCGGCTCGGTCTCGTCCGGCAGCGCGAATTCGTCGACCAGGCGGGCGAGCCGCAGCGAGACCTCGAGATTGGCGCGAATGGCCGGCCGCCAGGCGTCCTCGACAGGCAACGCCAGCGCTTTCGCGACGGCGTCGATGTAATCGTCCAGCGGTTCGGCCATCACGCTCCCAAACAGTCTCTCAGTGCACCGGCAACGGCGGATGCGGGATCGCCGTCAACAGCTCCTTGGTGTAGTCGTCCTGCGGATCGCTCAAAACCCTCTCGGAAGAGCCTTCCTCGACGATTCGACCCGTCCGCATCACAATGACACGATCGCACAGCAAGCGCACTACGTTCAAATCATGCGAGACGAACAGATAGCTCATACCTAGCCGCGCCTTGAGGTCCTGGAGCAGGTTGAGGACCACGGCCTGGACCGACACGTCCAGCGCCGCGGTCGGCTCGTCCAGGATGACGAGCTTCGGATGCAGCGCGATCGCCCGGGCAATGCCGACGCGGGCCTTCTGGCCGCCGGACAGCTGGTGCGGGAACCGATCCAGCAGGTTGAGCGGCAGGCCGACCATGGTGGCCAGCTCCTCGCAGCGCGCCCGGAGCGCGTCACGCCCCCTGACGTCGCCGAGCTGCATGATGGGGTCGGCGATGGCGCGCACGGCGGTGAAGCGCGGGTTGAGGCTGTCGGTCGGGTCCTGGAACACCATCTGGATGCGGCTGCGCTGCGGCAGCCGGGCGAAGGAGGCAGGCTGGATGGCGCCGATGTCCTCGCCGTCGAACTGGATCAGGCCGGAGGTCTGGTCCAAGAGCCGCATCACCATCATCGATGTGGTCGATTTGCCGCAGCCGGATTCGCCGACCAGGCCGACGCTCTCGCCGTGGCCGATCGAGAAGCTGATGCCGTCGACGGCGCGGAAGACGTCCGGCTCGACCGGCGGCTTGCGGCCGAACAGCTTGCCGAGCGTCGCGGTCGCGCCCTGGCGGGGATATTCCTTGACCAGCTTTTCGATGAGGAGGAGGGGCTTGGGAGTCTCGTCACCCCCGGGCTTGACCCGGGGGTCCATCGCCTGAGACGAGTCTTGCGAAGCGTGATGGATGGCCGGGTCAAGCCCGGCCATGACTGATGAGGATTGGGAGATGCCCTCCTCCTCCGGCAGCAGATCCCGCAAGCTCACACCGAGCCGCGGCGTCGCGCGCATCAGCTTCTTGGTGTAGGGGTGCTGCGGGTTGGCGAAGATGTCGGCGGCCTTGGCGGTCTCGACCACCCGGCCCTTCTCCATCACCACGACGCGGTCGCAATAGGCAGCGGCGAGGCCGAGATCGTGGGTGATCAGGATGGTCGACATCGACTTGCGCTTGGTCAGCTCGACGATCAAATCCATCACTGCTTTCTGCGTGGTGACGTCGAGGCCGGTGGTCGGCTCGTCGGCGATCAGCAGCTGCGGATTGCAGGCGAGCGCGAGCGCGATGACGACGCGCTGGCACATGCCCCCCGAAAGCTCGAACGGATAGGCGTGGTAGCGCTCGCGCGGACGGGCGATCTTGACCTGCTCCAGCGCCTCGATCGCCCTCTCACCTCGATCGGCGACCGGCGCCTGCTGCACATGGGTGCGCAGCACGTCCTCGATCTGGTCGCCGACTTTCCGGATCGGGTTCAGTGCCGCGCGCGGGTTCTGAAAAATCATCGAGACTTCGCGGCCGCGCAGATCGCGCATCTGGTCTTCGGTCGCGGCCTTGACGTCGATGCCGGAGAACATCACGGAGCCCTCGGCGATCTTGCCGGCGCGGTCGAGGATGCGCATCACCGCGTAGGACGTCACCGACTTGCCGGAGCCGGACTCACCGACGATGGCGAGCGTCTCGCCCTTGGCGACGGAGATGTTGACGTGCTGCACGGCCTTCACAATGCCGCGGCGGGTGGAGAATTCGACCGTGAGGTCCTGGACGTCGAGGAGCGGCTGGGCGGTCATGGGTGCCTGCCAATCAAAAAGGTCGAAAACAACCCCATGCACAGTAGAATGGCACTGGAATCATTGATGAATTTTGGACGGAAATTGGCCATCACGTCCTCCGCTGCGGGTCGACGATGTCGCGCAGGCCGTCGCCGAGGAGGTTGAAGCAGAACACGGCGATCATCAGAGCGAGGCCCGGGAACAGCGCGATCCACCATTCGCCCGACACCATGAAGCCGGCGCCTTCCGCGACCATGATGCCCCATTCGGCGGTCGGCGGGCGGACCCCGAGGCCGATGAAGGACAGGCCGGCGGCGTTGAGGATGGCGTAGCCCATGGTCAGCGACATCTGCACGATCATGATCGGCATGATGTTCGGCAGAATGTGCACCAAGAGGATGCGGAATTCGCCGTTGCCCGACAGCCGCGCCGCCTGCACGAAGCCGGCGTTACGGCGGACATTGGCTTCCGCGCGCGCAACACGGGCATAAAGCGGGAAGTTGACGATGGCGGTCGCCAGGATGATGTTCTGCACGGTGTTGCCGAGCGCTGCGACGATGCCCATCGCCAGCACGAACAGCGGAAAGGCCATGATGGTGTCGGCGATGCGGCCGACGATACGGTCGGTCCAGCCGCCGAAATAGCCGGCGGCGATGCCGGCGAGCCCGCCCATCAGAAACACCAGCACGACGGAGGCGACCGCGATGAACGTATCGAGACGCGTCGCCACCACGACGCGGCTGAAGATGTCGCGGCCCAATTGATCGGTTCCGAACCAGTGCGCGGCCGAGGGCGGCTTCAGCGACGCCGCGGTGTCGGACGCCAGCGGATCATACGGCACCACATAGGGACCGAAGATCGCGGCAGCGAGGATCACGATCAGYAGCGCGAAGGCGAAGCCCGTGACCTTGTTCTCGCCGAGAACGTAACGGGTCTGTTCGAGGATCGCGGCGAGTCCCGAGGTGCGCGCGGGACCCACGGGTTCGACAGCAGGCGCAACGGAGCTCATGGTTTAGCCCTCCAACCTGACACGTGGATCGATCACGCCATAGAGAATGTCGATCACCAGATTCAAAAGCACGTACATGACCGCCATGGTCAGCACGAAACCCTGCACCGGCGCGAAGTCCGACGAGATCAGCGCTTCCACCGCATAGGAGCCGATGCCGGGCCAGGCGAACACCTTCTCGACCAGCACGTTCGCGCCAAGCAGGAACGAGAACACCATGCTGAGCGTGGTGATGACGGGCAGCATCGCGTTGCGGAAGGCGTAGGTGACGATGACGGTCGCCGGCGACAGGCCGCTGGCGCGGGCGGTGCGGACGAACTCCGACGACAGCACCGCCAGCATCGAGGCGCGGGTCATGCGCGCGATCGGCGCCAACGAGAAGATCGCAAGCGTCGTCGCGGGCAGGATGAGCTGGCTCAGCGCAGAACGAAACGCCTCGAAGTCGCGCGCGATCAGGGTGTCGATCAGGTAGAAGCCGGTGACCGTCGGCGGCGCGCTGTAGAACACGTCTAACCGTCCGAGCGGCGCAGGCGACCAGCCGAGCCGGAAATAGAAGACATAGACCAGCACCAGCCCGGTGAAGAACACCGGCAGCGACACGCCGGCCGTCGTCGTCACCCGGCATAAGTGGTCGACCCATGATCCCGGCCGCGTCGCCGCCAGCACGCCGAGCGGAATGGCGATCACGATCGAGACGATGAGGCCGAGCAGCGTCAGCTCGGCGGAGGCCGGCAGGCGGTTGCGGATCTCGGCCGCGACCGGCTGGCCGGTGGTGAGCGAGTTGCCGAAATCGCCGTGGGCGAGATCGTTGGTGTAGCGGAAGAACTGCTCGATCAGCGGCCGGTCGAGGCCGAGCTTCTTGCGGATCTGCTCGACGGCTTCCTTGGTCGCGGCGGGGCCGGCGAAATACGCGGCGGGATCGCCGGGCAGCGCGCGCGTCAGCAGGAAGGTGACGATGACGACGCCGATCAGCGACGGAATCGCGAACATCAGGCGCTTGCCGATCATGGTCAGCATGGGAGTGCTTTCCTTCTGTCTGGCAATTGGGAACGGACTTGGGCTGCTTGCGCCGCTGCGTTCCCTCCCCCCTTGTGGGGGAGGGCTAGGGAGGGGGGTGGCTCCGGGAGAGATCGGAGTTCGTGGCTACCCCTCTCCCTGCCCCTCCCCCACAAGGGGGGAGGGAATGAGAGGACAGTGCCCACCTCACTCCAGTGAAAGAAACCAACACATGCCGATGCGTCGCCGACGATCAGCATGACGCCTCACCCCTTCGCCATCGCGCGATAGTCGAGGCGGCGGTGGAACCAGTATTGGTAGCCGCTGATGTTCTTCTGCATCGCGACGTTGACGAAGGGCTGGTACAGCGGGATGCGCGGGACGTCGGCATAGGCGAGATCGACAAAGCCTTTCACGTCGGTGCCGTAGGTCGCCGTGTCGCCGGTTGCGGCCGCATTGCGCGCGCCATCGATCAGCTTGTCCATCTCCGCCGACTTGTAGCTCATGGTGTTGAAGACGGAATTGTTGCCGTGATAGCACCAGTAGAAGAAGTATTCGGGGTAATCGAGCCAGCCGGAGAACACGTTGGTGAAGAGCGGCATCTCCTTCTTGTTCAATTCGGTGCGCCAGTTGGCGCCGGGCACCTTGTTGATGGTGGTCTTGATGCCGAGCTGGGCGAGTGATTCCTGCACCAGCACGCAGAGCGGCTCGTTGACGCCGGCGAAGTTGAGGTCGAACGAGATCGTGGTCTCGAAGCCGTTGGCGTAGCCGGCTTCAGCCAGCAGCGCCTTCGCCTTCTCCATGTCGGTGTTGTATTTGTGCTGCTGCGGCCAGGCGACTTCCGTCGGCTTGTCCTTGGCGGCGCCGAACATGGGATTGCCGAGGCCGAACAGCACGGCGTCCATGATCTTCTGGTACGGCAGCGCATAGGCGATGGCCTGCCGCACCTTCACATTGTCGAACGGCGGCTTGGTCACGTTCATGCCGATATACTGGATGCCGTTGGAGAACGGCAGCGACACCACGTTGAGCTTRCCGCTCGCCTTCATCTCCTGGAAATCCTTGAACGGCAATTCGTAGGAGATGTCGGCGTCGCCGCGCTCGAGCAGCGCCCGGCGGTTGCCGGCCTGCGGCACCATGCGCCAGATCACGCGCTTGATTTTCGGCAAGGGCCCGCCGACCCAATCCTCGTTGCGCTCCATGATCACTTCGGTGCCGGCGGTCCACTTCGTCACCTTGTAGGCGCCGGAGCCCGCGGTCTGCTGCTTGGTGAATTCGAGACCCCAGGGATCCTTCTCGCTGGCGTTCTTCTTCACCAGCTCGGAGTTGACGATACAGGGAACGATCACGGCGAGGTCGGGAATCGTCAGCCGGTCCTTCTTGGCGAAATCGACCCGCACGGTCGTGTCGTCGATCACGACGAACTGCTCGGCTTTTGTCAGCGAGCCCGCGCTCATCTGGAAGGTCGGAAAGCCGCCGACGCTGACGGCGCGATCGAGCGACCATTTCACGTCCTTGGCGGTGACCGGCGTGCCGTCGTGGAATTTGGCGTTCTTCTTCAGCTTGAAGGTGACCGACATGTCGTCGATCTTCATGTCCTCGGCGAGCTCGCCCTTGAACTTGTCGCGGTCGTAATAGGGCACGCCGCCGGGACCGGCCTTCATCTCGTGGCTGATCAGCCGGTCGTAGCAATTCCAGGACACTTCATAGCCGGGCACGTTGGTGCCGACGCCATGGATGTCGAGATTGTTGGGACCGCCTTCCGAGACGATCAGCAGCGTCTCCGAGCGGGCATCGGCCTTGGCCGACGACATCACCGACGGCATGGCCGGAAGCGCCGCGCCAGCGGCCAATCCGGAAACGGACTTGAGGAAATCGCGGCGCTTCATGAAATCGCTCCAACTCAAAAGTTTCTGGTTGGAACTGGATTCGCAAGGTTCGTGCCAAAGCTTAACGGGGGCTTACGATCAGATTAAGGTGCTGAAATTGAACAAGAATTCAGAGGCGAACGATCTGGTCGCCGTTTGGGCAGCCGCCTTCATTGCATACAAAGAATAGATTTTGCTTACGAAATAAGCTGTGCGAGGCGTTGGCTTATTTGGTGGGCGCCCCTATTCGACGGCCGTCGTCCTGGCGAAAGCCAGGACCTATTACTCCAGGGAGTGGTTTTGCGAAGACTCGTAGGGACCAGCTTCGCGCGACAACCTCTCCCTGGGGTAATGGGTCCTGGATCGGCACTCGCTTCGCTCGCTTGTTCAGGACGACAGTGTGATTGGGTCGCGCCCCTTCAACAATCTCGAACGTCGTCCCGGCCTAGTGCGCAATTGCGCACGGGGGCCGGGACCCATACCGCGTGACCTGTCGGTGAGTGCCGGTGCCAGTACCGCGGGACGGATCTTCACTGCCAGTCTTCGCCAAACTTCTCCCTGGGGTTATGGGTCCCGGCCTTCGCCGGGACGACGGTGGAGATCGAGGCGCAAGCGATTATTCGGTCCAGATCAAATCCTGAAGCTCGACGAGATCGTCCGCCTGCTCCTGCCAGCCCTCGATGCAGATGTGGCTGTTGAGGTCGCTGGCACGATGCAGCAGCATCAGCGCCATCAGTCGGCGCTTGAGTGCGAAATCGAAGTTCGAATAGCCAAAACCCTCGAGCAGGCTGCGCACCCTCCCCGGCCGGCCCGCGGCCATGAAGGCGCTGGGGCCGAGCAGATCGTAGTCGCGCCATCCCGCGAGCACATCGCCGAAGTCGAACAGGCCGGCGAGCGACCATTGATCGTTGCGGCAGGCGAGCAGAACATTTTCCGGAATGTATTCGCCGATCAGGATCACCGGCGGCGCGTTCGTCGGGATGAGCGCGGCCGCATCGCGCAGGAGATCGTCGAGGCCGGCGAGGAATTTTGGCGCGAGGCCGAGACGCTCGTGCCTGCTGCGGCAGCCCTGGATCTGGGCGCGCATAAAATCGTCCCAGCGCGGCTCGATCTGCGCAAGCGGGCCGAGCGGCGCGCGCTGCACGGCCGCGATGGTCTCGCCGATCTGGCGCAGCAGGCGCTCCTTCTGCGCTTCCGGCAAGGACGGCCAGGCGTCCGAGCCGAGCGTGCCGGCAAGGCGCGTGATGATCAGATAGGGCCAGCCGTCGCGCTCGCCTTCGGCGACGATTTGCGGAATCGGCAGATGAAGACGGCCTGCGAGCTGGGTCAGCGACCGGCGCTCGGAAACGAACTGCGCGCGCAAGAGCGGCGGGAAGACCTTCAGGATCAGGTTCTCACTGAGCCCTACGACGAGATTGGTGCCAGTCGAAAACACATGCGGCGAGCTGGCGTCGAGGCCGTGGCCGCGGGCGATGTCGATTGCGATCGGCAGCCATTGCGGCGGATCGGAGCGCCAGGCGCGAAAGGCTTGCGCGTCGGCGAAAGCCGGCAGCTCTTGCGATGCAACGTTGGTCATCCGCAAAAGCTCGTGCAAGGCGGCTTTGGTTGATTCGGTGCATACCGAGAAGGCGGTGTACCTCTCCCGCTTGCGGGAGAGGTCGCGCCGAAGGCGCGGGTGAGGGCTCTTTCCTCTTGGGGATTGTCCCGTTGCGGAAACACCCTCTCCCCAGCCCTCCCCCGCAAGCGGGGGAGGGAGCGCGCCTCGCCTGCGGTTGCAGCCAGATCCAATCGCAACATACTACCGCTCCGGGCTGGCGCGCTCGAACTGGCGGAGC
>NZ_JBFULT010000083.1:0-17970 GCF_054049755.1 Bradyrhizobium sp. P5_C11_2 | reverse complement strand
CCATCAGTCATATTAGGCGCGAGCGCCCATCCACCCCAAGCGCCCATATGGCTCGACCCGTCCGGTTGTCCCCCCGGACGGGTCTTTTCTTTTCGGGCATCCGATTCCTTGAAGCGCCGCGCGAGATCAGCTTCTGGTTGAGAGATCGCGGCTGCGCCGATCGCCACGCCCGGCCGGCGCACCGCAAGCGCGCCATGCTTGCGCGAAGCTTGACTCGAAAACCCGCTGAATCTCCGCGCGACTACGGTGTTTGACGACGAGTGCCGGGTCGTTGCTGGACAAGTCAAAACTTTTCCACAAAATATTCATGTCGCGTCTAAATTGATTCGTGTGCGTTGCGTCCCGCGTCCGTATTTTCTCCTGACGGGCTGGTTCATGACACATCGCCAAGAATCCTTTAGCGCGCCTTTTGGCGCCGCGGCTTGCAGCCGCGACATTGCGACACGCTGGTGCGCTCTCGCCGAGCAACGGCTGGAACATCTCTCCGAAATGTTCGAGACCGGACGCTGGCGCCGCTATCACTCAGAACTCGCGTTCCTCGAAAACATCCAGGAAGCCAAGCGCGCCGTTCAGACCTGGCGGGCCATCGCGACCGGCGAGGACGTTGCCGCGGCCGCCGCGAGCGTGACGGCCGCGTTCGGCTGGTCGCCGGCCACCTTGTCGCGCACGGCTCCCCGGGGGCATGCGCAGACCGTGCAGCCCAAGATGTTGCAGCCAAAGGCCGTGCATATCGCGCCCGAGACCGCCGTGCCGGTCGCGCTCGACCCCAAGCCAAATATGCTCGCCGAAGTCACCGAAGCCCCGCTCGCGCCGCTGGCCCCGACCGCACCGCTTGCGAGGCCTGCTGCGGTGGCATTGTTCACTGCGCCTGCTGCTGTCGCACCGCTCAAGGCTCCCGCTGCGCGGGCGCCGCTAACCGCCCCTGCCGTGAGGTCCCCGGTCGCCGCGCCCGCTGCAATGGCACCGTCCACCGCGCCTGCTGTAAGGCCACCGCTGACCACGCCTGCCGCGATGGCAGCGCTCCTGCCTCAGTTCGCCCCGCCGGCCGCCGAAATCGTCGCAGCCCCCGACCGCGTCGTCGAATTCACCTTCAGCCTCGACGGCCTCCAGGCCAAGTACCCGCTGCTGCGGAATAAGTTCTAGCTTCAGAGGTTCTGGCGCCGGCCAAACATTCCGCCGTCGTCCTGGCGAAGGCCAGGACCCATACCGCGGAGTTTCTCGATAGGACGATGCGGCCAGTACCACCCACATAACCCCATCCTGTGGTTATGCGACGAGCGAAAGCGCTCGCGCGGGGGGCCTGGATCTGCGCTTCGCTTGTCCAGGACACTGAGTGTGTCCTACCGCCGCACCGCATTCCCGCCGACCACCACCTGCGCAAAGCGCTGGGCGCCGTCCGCCGACAGGTCGGCCGTCACCGCGCGCGCGTGATCGAGGCCGACCACGGCGCCGCGCGGGGTTTCCGAGATCATGTTGTTGTTGACCAGTGCAGTGCCGGCGCCCGGCACCACGGAGACGCCGATGCCGGCCAGTGCCTTGCGGATCACGTTGCCCGTGATCGCGACGTCGCGCAGATATTTGCCCCAGCCGGCGACGATGCCGTAGGACGGCGCGTTCTCGATCACGTTGCCGGTCACGGAGCTGTCAGCCTCGAKGTAGATGCCGACGCCGGCATCGTCGTCGGGCGCGGTGCCGATCGGCCGCTTCGGGATCAGATTGCGGATGATGTTGCCCTGGACCACGGCGATGCGGCCGCCCTCGTTGAAATTGCAGACGGAGACGCCGACCGCGGCGCCGTCCACAATGTTGTTGGCGATCACGGCGGCCTCGAACGCGAACTCGGAATAGAGCGCGACCTCGCGCACATCGCTGACGCTGTTGCCGGTGATGTGGATGTTCGAGGCCGAGTTGCCGCGCACCGCGGAATAGTCGCAATTCCTGATGCGATTGCCACGCACGATCACATTGCCGGCGCGGAACGCGTTGATGGCATTGCCGTACTGCCCGGAGCCGCCGGGGCCGGCCTTGATGTCCTCGATGCGGTTGTCGGCAACCAGCGTGCCGTCGTCGCCGATCGCGGTGCGCAGGATCTCGATGCCGTTGTCGTTGGTGCCGATGATGTTGTTGCGCGCGACGCTGAGCCCCCTCGCATCGAACGAGACCACCGCCGTCACCGCGATATTGGTGAAGATGTTGCCGGAGATGTCGCCGGAGACCTGCTCGAGCCAGATGCCGCTGCCGCCCGAGCTCGTGATCTCGCAATCGGTGATGCGGACGTTGCGTCCGCCGAGGACGTGGATCAGCCCGCGCCGCGTCGGCAGCGGAATGCCGCCGCCGTCGAAGGTGATGCCGGTGAGGCCGATCGCGTCGGAGCCGTCGCTCTGGATCGCCGAGGCTCCGCCGGTGAAGACCAGTTTCGTCGCGCCGCGCACGCCGATCAGCTGCGCGCCATTCGGCAATCGCAGCAGCCCGGTGCGGTAGATGCCGGGCGGGAGCGCCAGCGGCATCTGCGCCCGCGCGGCCTCGTCGATGGCGCGCTGGAGCGCACGGGTCTGGTCCTCGCTGCTGCCGGGCCGCACGCCGTATTGCGTGGCGTCGCGGCCGAGCAGCGATGTCAGCGGCGCAGCGCGCGCGGCGTCGACAGGCATGGCCAGCGCACCGGCAACGCCTGCGGCCGAGGCTCCGATGAGATGACGGCGATTGAGGGTCATGACGCGTCCTCCGGCGGACGCGGGGCGTGTCCGCGATGGTTAGGTAGCGCAGGGCCGCCGGTGGCGTGGGGATTGTTCGCGGTAGGGTTAAATGTTTACCGCAAGGACGGGGCCGTAGGGTGGGTTAGCCTTGCGGCTGCGCGAAGCGCAGTCCGCCAGACGTAACCCACCATGTCACCGCGAGCACGGAACTCGTTCAAGCCAATGAGGTGGATTACGCTACGCTAATCCACCCTACGAGACCGGCGTGTTCCGCGCCTTCCGCGCCAACTGCACCATCTCCATCAGCATCGCTTCCCCCGCATCCACCAGTTCCTCCAGCGTGATCCGCGGCGCACCCTTGCGCCGCATCGCGCCGCCACGGGCGAGCAGGGGAATATGGATGAACGCCGCCAGCTGCGGCCCGCCCGCCTTCACGTTCTCGATCGCGCGCCAGCTCAGATAGTTGCAGAGATAGGCGCCGGCATCGCGCGAGGGGCGGGCGTCGATGCCGGTGAGGCGCGCGGCGCGCAACAGCCTTGCGGTATGCGGGCCGAACAGCATCGCGTCCGCATTGGCGGCGATGCCGCGCTTGCTCGAGCGGGTATTGGCGGCGTCGGGCCAGAGCATGGTGACGGCGTTGCGCGCGCGGGTCTCGATTCGCAGATAGGGCGTGCGTGCGGCGAGGCCGAACATCAACAGCGCATCCGGGGTTTGTGCGGCCAGCACCTCCGGCAATTGCCGGTCGACCGCGGCATAGGTGACGGGGAAAATGTGGGTCGCGAGTTCGACATCGTCGAGCGACGGGCGGCGCAGCCGCGCCAGTCGCGCGACCAGCGGCTGTGTCGGATTATAGGGCGCGCCGGGAAACGGGCCGAAACCGGTGAGGAGAATGCGGAGTTTTCCGCTCATTGCAGCAACTCCATGATGTGCTCGGCGGCGAGCGCCGGCGTGACGCGGCCATCGGCCACCTCGGCCTCGATCTTCTTCACCTTGGCGCGCACGGCAGCCTCGGTGCGCAGCCGGGCCAGCATGCGCTGCTCCAGCATCGACCACATCCATTTCACCTGCTGCTCGCGCCGGCGCGCGGCGAAATCGCCGGACGCGTTCATGGCCTTGCGGTGATCGAGGATCTTTTGCCAGAGCTTTGCGATACCGTCGCCGGTCAGCGCCGAATAGGTCTCGACCGGCGGATGCCAATGCTCGGAGCGGGGGGTGAGGATATGCAGCGCGCCGCGATAGTCGGCGGCGGTGATGTTGGCGCGCTTGAGATTGTCGCCGTCGGCCTTGTTGATCGCGATCATGTCGGCGAGCTCGACCAGCCCCTTCTTGATGCCCTGGAGTTCGTCGCCGCCGCCCGGCAGCATCAAGGCCAGGAAGAAGTCGGTCATGTCGCAGACTGCGGTCTCGGACTGGCCGATGCCGACGGTCTCGACCAGCACGACGTCGAAGCCGGCCGCCTCGCACAGCAGCATCGCCTCGCGCGTCTTGGCGGCGACGCCGCCGAGCGTGCCCGAGGACGGCGAGGGGCGGATGAAGGCGTCGTCGGAGGCCGAGAGCCGCGCCATCCGGGTCTTGTCGCCGAGGATCGAGCCGCCGCTGCGCGCCGAGGACGGGTCGACCGCGAGCACCGCGATCTTGTGGCCCTGTTCGATGAGATAGGTCCCGAGCGCATCGATGGTGGTGGATTTTCCGACGCCGGGCGATCCGGTGATGCCGACGCGCACCGCCTTGCCGGTGTCGGGCAGCAGCATCTGCACCAGCTCGCGCGCCAGCGCCTGGTGGTCGCCGCGCCGGCTCTCCACCAGCGTGATGGCCCGGGCGAGGGCCGCGCGACTGCCGGCGCGCAAGTCGCGGGCGAGGGATTTGATGTCCAGCGAGGCCTTCTTCTCAGTCATGCCCTGCTTTACAACGCCCCGGCGGGGCAGGCGAGGGCCGCCCGCCCGCTATCACCGGGATGTTGCTGCCACCGCCTGCACCGGTTTCACCTTGCGCCAGACCCACACCATCACCGGCCACAGCAATGCGCCGATCGCCATGGCTGCGAGGATGGCGGCGACGGGACGTTCGAAGAACGGCAGGATGCTGCCGTCGGACTTGATCAGCGAGGTGACGAAGGCCTGCTCGACCATGGTGCCCATGACGATACCGAGCACCATCGCGGCCACGGGATAGCCGTTCGCCTCCATGACATAGCCGATCACGCCGAACGCGGCGACGGTGACCACGCCGAACATGTTGTTGCCGATCGCGAACGAGCCGACCGCGCAGCACAGCATGATGATCGGCATGATGGCGGAGCGCGGCGCCAGCAGGATGTAGGCGGCGATCCGGATCATGGCGATGCCGAGCGGGATCATCAGAATGTTCGCGATGATGAACATCAGGTAGATCGCGTACATGCTCGACGCTTTCTCGGTGAACAGCGTCGGGCCGGGATTGAGCCCCTTCATGTAGAGCACGCCGATCGCGATCGCGGCGATGGTGTCGCCGGGGATGCCGAACAGCAACGAGGGCACCCAGCCCGACGCGATGCTGGCATTGTTGCTGGCGCCGGCCTCGACCAGGCCCTCGACATGGCCGGTGCCGAATTTCTCCGGCTCCTTGGAGAAGCGCTTCGACATCGCATAGGAGACCCAGGCGGCCATGTCGGCGCCGGCGCCGGGCAGCACGCCGATGATGATGCCGACGATGTTCCCGCGCGTCATCTGCCAATGATACTTCTTGGTCAGCTTCCACTGGCCGGCCATGATGCTTCCGAATTTTCGCCGCGGCAGCGGTGGCGGCTCGGGCGTCAGCATCGCGCGCATCACCTGCGCCACCGCGAACACGCCGACCAGCGCCGGGATCGGCTCGATGCCGCCAAAGAGATCGGTGAGGCCGAAGGTGAAGCGCGGCACGCCGCCGGGATTTTCGATGCCGATGCAGGAGACCAGCAGGCCGAGGAACATGCCGGCGATCGCCTTCACCGGCGAGGAGCGCGCCACCAGCGTTGCGCACATCAGGCCGAGCAGCGCCAGCCAGAAATATTCGAAGGTCGAGAACGACAGCGCGACCTCGGCCAGCGGCGGCGCCAGGATCATCAGCGACAGCACGCCGGCGATGCCGCCGACCGCGGAGAACCAGACGCCCGCGCCTAACGCCAGCTCGGCCTGGCCCTTGCGCGTCATGGCGTAGGCCTCGTCCGCATAGGCCGCGGAAGCCGGCGTTCCGGGAATGCGCAACAGCGCGCCGGGGATGTCGCCGGAGAAGATCGCCATCGAGGACGCCGCGACGATGGTCGCGATTGCCGCGATCGGGGAGAGGTAGAAGGTGACGGGGACGAGCAGGGCGGTCGCCATCGTCGCCGACAGGCCCGGCAGCGAGCCGATGACGAGGCCGTACACGGAGGCAGCGAACATCGCGATGATCACCTCCCAGGTGGAGATCAGCGCGAAGGCTTCAATCAGGGTCTTGAGCATGGATCACCAGGGCGTCGGCAGCAGGCCGGCAGGAAGCGGCACGCGCAGCAGCTTGCCGAAGATGAGGTGGATGGCGAAGGGCGACAGCGCCGCGAGCGGCAGCGCCAGCTTCCACTTCGCCCCTAACGCGGTCGAAGTGACGTAGACCATGATCGCCGCGGTGATGATGAAGCCGAGCCGGTCGGCGGCGACCACGTAGAACAGCAGCAGCGCCGGCGGTAGCAGGGCGCGCAGGCTGTAGAGCTTGCCCTGCGGCGATGGCAGGCTTGCGGCCTGGCCATCCTCGAGCGGGATCAGCTCTTCCTCCTCCTCGAAGGAATGCCCGATGCCGAACACGATCGCGAGACCGCACAGGGCAAGCCCGGTGCCGATCACCAGCGGAAACACGTTGGGGCCGACCGGCTGCCCCGGCACCGGCGGCAGCAGCCAGCCGCCATAGGCCGACGCCGCGCCGAGTACGACGAGAAACGATCCCGTGACGGAGTCGGGAAGACGCATGGTGGAAATCCTATAACAGGTGCACTCCCTCTCCCCGCGCGCGGGGAGAGGCATAGGCGGCCTTCGGCCGCCGTTGTTGAAGAACGCCGATGCGTAGCATCGGCTTTGGTGAGGGGGGCTCTCCGCGCGGACGGTGAGAGTTGGTCTTGCGGAGACTCCCCCTCACCCGAATTCGAGCGGAGCTCGAATTCGACCTCTCCCCGCATCCGCCTTCGCTGAAGCTTCGGCGGACAAGAGCGCGGAGAGGTGAAACGTCACGCCTTGGCCAGGCCGGCGGCCTTCATCGCTTCGCCCATCTGGGCATCGCCCTTGTCCATGAAGCCGGCAAAGTGGCCGGCATCGCCCCACACCGTGCCGAAGCCGCGATTGCCCATAAAATCCTTGAACTCGGCGGAGTCGTAGACCTTCTTCAGCGCGGCGGTCAGCTTGGTTGCGATTTCCGGCGGCAGGTTCTTCGGCGCGCCGATGCCGCGCCAGGCGCCGGTCGCATACGCGATGCCCATCGCCTCCTTCAGCGTCGGCACGTCGGGGAAGATCGGGTTGCGCGCAGGCGCCATGATCGCGAGGCTCCTGGCCTTGCCGGCCTCGATGATGGCGCGCGCCTCCGGCACCGAGCAGGTGGTGAGATCGAGGCCGCCGGCGGCGAGATCCTGCATTGCAGGCGCCGCGCCGTTCGACGGCACCCAGGCGACCTGGTTGGCGGGCAGGCCCATCGCCTGCATCCAGCCGACCAGCGCCAGATGCCAGATGCCGCCCTGGCCGGTGCCCGAAGCCTTGAACTTGCCGGGCGGCGCGGCCTTGATCGCCTCGGCGAGGTCCTTCACCGTCTTGTAGGGCGAGGAGGAGGACACCTGGATGCCCGGCGGGTCCTCGTTCATCAGCGCGAGCGGGGTGTAGCTCCTCGGCGTCAGCTCGGTCAGGCCCTGCCAGTGCATCATCGAGATTTCGACGGTGAGCATGCCGATGGTGTAGCCGTCGGGTTGTGCGGTCGCGATCGCGGTATGGCCGACCACGCCGGAGCCGCCGGTACGGTTGACCACGTTGAAGGGCTGGCCGAGATCCTTTTCCAGCAGCGCTGCGACAATGCGCGCGGTCGCATCGGTGCCGCCGCCGGCGCCCCAGGGCACGATCACGGTGACCGGCCGTGCCGGATAGGCTTGTGCGCGTGCCGGTGTGAGGCCGAATGCGGCGGATGCGGCAACAGCGGCGGTCGAGGCCGCAAAGCTGCGGCGCGTAATCTTGGACATGAATGCCTCCCAGCGGCGCCCGTGACACCGGGCGCTCTTGTCAATGGCGGCATTCTAGTCGGCTTTGCAGCGAGGCTGCAAGGTAGCGCTACCAAGGAGATCGCCATGTTGTGCGAAAACTGCATGCCCATCTGATGGAAGCCGGAAATCGGGTGGGATTTGCCCGCACGCTTCGCCAACCTGAGCGGGTAACGAAAGCCAAAGGCAAGCCACCGATGACCCAAGCCTATTACAGCGCCGTACTGGACCGCCCGCTGGACCAAGTCTGGTCGCTGATCCGCGATTTCAACAACTATCCCGCTTATATCGACGGCGTGAGCGAGAGCGTGATCGAAGACGACAAGCGCGGCGATGAAGTCGGCGCCATCAGACGCTTCTGCTATCTCGGAAACTGGATCCGCCAGCGTCTGGTTGATCACTCGGACCAGCAGCACACCCTGACCTATGCCGGTCTCGAAGCGTTGCCGTATCCGCAAGACGACGGAAGCCGGACGCCGGCACCGACGCGCTATCAGGGCACCATGCATCTGCTCCCGATCATCGAGGGTAACCGCACCCTCATCGAATGGTCGGTCGCCCTCGATACCGAGCCTGTGGACGCCGATCGCTGGCAGGCTCTGTTTGCGTCCTGGATTCCCGATTGGACGGATTCGCTTGCCCGGACATTGGCGCGGGCCCATCCGCGATCCTAGCGATCGCTCACGGCTCGTCCGCGTCGCCCTTTGGCCGCGCGCCGCCGAAGATGCGGATGCCTTCCGCGGTCAGGTAAGGCTTCAGCGTCTCCCACGGCACGAAGGCGACATACTCGCCCTCGGCGTAGGGGCCGACCGCGTAGGGCGGGTAGTGGAAGGTGAGGCCGGAGCTCTTGCCGGCTTCGCTCGAGGGCGCGAGCGTCACCGCGCCGATCTTGAGCAGGCGAGGCTCCACGCTTTTGAACCATTCGTCGGTCGCGGTCTCGCTGGTATCGCGCTTCTTCTTTTCGGTCTTGAGCGAGGCGATCACGGCCTTCACCATCGCCTTCATGGTGGGGCCGCCATCGGCGGTCTCGGTGAAGAACGGGCGGATCGAGATGCGCTTGTTCGAGGTCTTGTCCCAGAGGATCGTGTTCACGTCCGAATTCGGATGGGCGCCGTGGGTGTCCATGTAATCGTTGCGCAAGAGGCTGACATAGCGGTCGCCGACCACGGAGCGTATCGAATATTTGCGCTCAAAATCCCAGCCGCCGTCCTTGAAGAACTGCGGGTCCTCCTTGCGTGAGGCGGCGGCCTCGGCTGCGTTCTTGTCGAGCCATTTTTTGCCCTCGGCGAGGCAATCCGCCGCCAGCGGGGCATCCACCTTGATCTTGTCGTCGAGGAAGATTCGCGCTTCGATGCTCCTGGTCTTGACGATGGCGTCGGGCTTTGCGTCCGCGGCGAGGGTGGGGATCACGCATGCTGCGCTAAGCGCCATGGCGACGCTCAAACCGATCATCAACTTCAAGGGGGRGTGCTCCTTACGTGAGCGTCAGAATATTTCGAGGATGTAGTCTGCGATCTGCTGCGCAGAGTGGGGGGAGGCGGAGCGCCGGACGGTCGCCTGCGCCTGCAAGCCGGTCGCGTCCGCGATGATCTGCTCGACATCGATCAGGTTGAGTAGCGAAAAAGAGGCCTTCGGTTCGACCTCGACCAGGACATCGATGTCGCTGTCCGGGCGATAATCTCCACCCGCCCGCGTGCCGAGAATCGCAAGCTTCGCCACGCCCTTGCCTTTGATGGCATCCGCGTTCTTGCGTATCGCAGCGATGATTTCGTCACGTGTCATGGACACAGCCCGGCCGATCACGCGGCCAGCCTATCATCTACTCCGCCGCCTCGCTATGCCCGAGCCGGGCATTGAGCTTGCGGATCAGCTCCTCGGCCGCATCCGCGATCACCGTGCCCGGCGGGAAGATCGCTTCGGCGCCGGCGGCATAGAGCGCGTCGTAATCCTGCGGCGGCACCACGCCGCCGACGATGATCATGATGTCGTCGCGGCCCTGCTTCTTCAGCGCGGCCTTCAATTCCGGCACGGCGGTGAGATGGGCGGCGGCGAGCGAGGAGACGCCGAGGATGTGGACGTCGTTCTCGACGGCCTGCCGCGCGGCCTCGTCGGCGGTGGCAAACAGCGGCCCGATGTCGACGTCGAAGCCGATATCGGCGAACGCCGAGGCGATCACCTTCTGGCCACGGTCGTGGCCGTCCTGGCCGATCTTGGCGACCAGGATGCGCGGGCGGCGGCCCTCCGCCTCCTCGAAGGCGTCGATCAGCGCCTGAACCTTCTCGACCCGGTTACCCATGCTGGACGCCTCCCGCTTGTAGACGCCGGTGATCGACTTGATCTCGGCGCGGTGCCGGCCGAACACCTTTTCCATCGCGTCGGAAATCTCGCCGACGGTTGCCTTCGCTCGTGCCGCGTCGATGGCGAGCGCGAGCAGATTGCCGTTGCCTTCGCCGGCCGAGCGCGTCAGTGCGGCGAGCGCGGCATCGACGTCCTTCTGGTTGCGCTCGGACTTCAGCCGCGTCAGCTTGTCGATCTGGAGCCGGCGGACATTGGTGTTGTCGACCTTGAGGATGTCGATCGGGGCTTCATCCGTCGGCTTGTACTTGTTGACGCCGATCACCGCCTGCTTGCCGGCATCAATGCGGGCCTGGGTCTTGGCGGAGGCTTCCTCGATGCGCAGCTTGGGCACGCCGGCCTCGATGGCCTTGGCCATGCCGCCGAGCTCCTCGACCTCCTGGATGTGGCCCCAGGCTTTCGCCGCGAGATCGCGCGTGAGACGCTCGACGTAGTGCGAGCCGCCCCAGGGATCGATGATGCGGGTGGTGCCGCTCTCCTGCTGGAGGAAGAGCTGGGTGTTGCGGGCGATGCGCGCGGAAAAATCCGTCGGCAGCGCCAAGGCCTCGTCGAGCGCATTGGTGTGCAGCGACTGGGTGTGGCCTTGCGTTGCCGCCATCGCCTCCACCGTCGTGCGCATCACGTTGTTGAAGACGTCCTGCGCGGTCAGCGACCAGCCCGAGGTCTGGCAATGCGTGCGCAGCGACAGCGAGCGCGGGTCTTGCGGGTTGAACGGCTTGAGCAGCTTCGCCCACAACAGCCGCGCGGCGCGCATCTTGGCGACTTCCATGAAGAAGTTCATGCCGATCGCCCAGAAGAACGACAGCCGCGGCGCGAAGCGGTCGACGTCGAGCCCTGCGGCAAGGCCGGCGCGCAAATATTCGACGCCGTCGGCCAGCGTATAGGCGAGCTCGAGGTCCTGCGTCGCCCCGGCCTCCTGCATGTGATAGCCGGAGATCGAGATCGAATTGTATTTCGGCATCTTCGTGGAGGTGTAGGCGAAGATGTCGGAGATGATCCGCATCGACGGCGCCGGCGGATAGATGTAGGTGTTGCGCACCATGAACTCTTTCAGAATGTCGTTCTGAATGGTCCCTGAGAGCTTCTCCGGCGGCACGCCCTGTTCGCCCGCGGCCGCGACGAACAGCGCCAGGATCGGCAGCACCGCGCCGTTCATGGTCATGKACACGCTCATCTGGTCGAGCGGGATGCCCGCAAACAGCGTGCGCATGTCGTAGATGGAATCGATCGCGACGCCGGCCATGCCGACGTCGCCGCCGACGCGCGGATGATCAGAGTCATAGCCGCGGTGGGTGGCGAGGTCGAAGGCGACCGAAAGACCCTTCTGGCCCGCCGCGAGGTTGCGGCGGTAGAACGCGTTGGAATCCTCCGCCGTGGAGAAGCCGGCATATTGCCTGACGGTCCAGGGCTGGTTGACATACATGGTCGGGTAGGGGCCGCGCAAATAGGGCGCGATGCCCGGATAGGTCTCGAGGAAATCGAGCCCGGCGAGATCGGCCTCGCCATAGGCTGGCTTCACCAGAATGCCCTCGGGCGTCAGCCACGGCTCGGCGCTGCCGGTTGGCGCGGCGGTGGCGGTGCGCTCGAAGGCGACATCTGCAAAGTTCGGTATACGGCTCATGCGTGCAATCCTCGCCCGAAGAACGCTCCGGCGACCAGTCCAGATATCATGCCGATAGCAGAAAAAACTTCCCAGGAATGCGGTGCATAGGGCAATACGCCCAGCGCAAGCCAGAGCCATATGATGGCGCCGCCGCCGGCGATGCCGATCAGCGGAAACACGAGTTGCGCCAGCATCGGCCGGCCCCTCAGGAACGGATAGGCCAGCGGAAACAGCACGAGCGTGACGGGCGCGGCCAGCATCGCTGCCAGCACGAGGCCGATCAGCAGGATCGGAAAGATGATCACGGCGATCAGCGAGAACGGGAAGCTCACGATGACGCCGAAAATGGTCCCGGTCAGCGCCGCGACTACCGTCGCGATCGCGCTGAGGCTCAGCATTCCAGAGGTCTCCGCCGCGCGCTGGATCATTCCTTCGCCGCCTTTGCTTGACTGACTTTGGCTGTGCCTCTCGACTCCTCAAACCTGCGGTTTCGTTCGATCAGTTTCTGAACATTCTTCTTGTAGACCGGGTCGTCGAAATGACTCTTGGTCATCGCACCGGTCCCGCTCCACAGCAGCCGCGCGAACAGCTTTCCGACGTTCGCCTTCCACTCTATCAAGCCCAGCAGTATTTCTCCGAGCGACTGAAGCATGGCATAGCCTATCACGGTTGCGGCCTCGACATGTCGCCCTCAATCATGGTCCGGATGCTGATGGCTGACGATGGTCGCCATCTTCTCCGGCCCGTAATTCTGCTGCGTGGTCTGGCTCGGCAAATTGGCGATGCCGACCACCCAGCCAAGCCGCGACTCTGTTCCATATTGCCGAGTCGGCACCACGTGATCCGGCCGGTCGAACGCACCGGTCATGATCTCGATGCGCGGGCCGTCGATGCGGCGGAAGCTCAGCGGCGTGCCGCAGGCGGCGCAGAAATCGCGCATTGCGATGGACGAGGAGCGGAACGCAGAGGGCGTGCCCTTGGTCCAGGCGAAATCACCCTTCTCGATATCGGCATAGGAGGCGAACGGCGCACCGCTCGCCTTCTGGCACATCCGGCAATGACAGATGCTGATCTTCGCCGGCGCCGCCGAGACCGCAAAGCGGACCGCGCCGCATTGGCAGCCGCCGGTGAGAACGGGTTTGCCTGCTTCCGTCATGGCTGCTCCATCCGTCGATAGGCGTCCTGCAGCGTCGCAAGCGCATCGCCACCGGCAAAGACGAAGCCGGTGACGCCGGCTGCACGCAGCGCCGCCTCAGTCTTGGTCGGGCGGCCTGCCAGATAGATATGTCGCGCGCCGGCCTTTTGCAGGGCCCCGGCGGCGGCCTCGGCACGGTCCGCATAGACCTTGTCGCTGGAACAAAGGCAGGCGAGCGCGGCGCCGGAGGCCTTGAAGGCGGCCGCGAGCGGCGCCGGATCGGCAAAGCCCTCGCTATCGACGGCCTCGATGCCGCCGGCCTCGAAGAAGCTTTTTGCAAAGGTCGCGCGCGCCGTGAAGTCGGCGGGCGTGCCGAGATTGGCCAGAAACACCTTTGGCCGCGCGCCGCGCGCCTTCAACGTTGCGTCCGATTTGTCGCGGAGCGCCTCGAACGGTTCCGCAAGCCGGATCGGGAGCAGCGCGTCGAACTTGTATTTCTGCTCGCCGTAAGGTGCGAGCGCAATCGGCGTCGCCTTCAGCACCGCCGTCTCGCGCTCCTGCAGGTTCGGAAACTCGCTGGCACCGGTCAGCACGTCGCGGCGCTTTGCGATGTTGGCCTCGCGCGCTTTTCGCGTGGCCGCGACCTTGCTCTGGAACACGCCCTGCTGAAGCGCGGCGAAGGCGCCGCCGGCTGTCTCGCTCTCCTGGAACAGCGCCCAGGCCGCCTCGCACAGCTGCGAAGTCAGCGTCTCGATGCCGCCTGCGCCGGCCGCGGGATCGCTGACCTTGGCGAGGTTGCTCTCTTCCAGCAGCAGGGCTTGCGTGTTGCGCGCCACGCGCCGCGCGAACGGGTCGGGCAGTCCGAGCGCCAGCGTGTGCGGCAGCACGGTGATCGCATTGGCGCCGGCAAGTCCCGCCGCAAACGTCGCGATGGTCGCACGCAGCATGTTCACGTAAGGGTCGCGCTGCGTCAGCATGCGCCAGGCGGTATCGGCGGCGATGAACAGCGGTTTTGGCGTCAGTCCGCAGGCCGTTTCGACACGCGCCCACAAGAGCCGCAGCGCGCGGAACTTTGCCATCGTGAGGAACTGGTCGGCATCCGCGGCAAGCCGCGCATAGACCATGCCCTGCGCCTGTTCCAGCGGAACGCCGGCGCCTTCGATCGCGCGCAAATAGGCGACGGCGCAGGCGAGCACGAAGGCCAACTCCTGCACCTCCGATCCACCGGCATCGTGGATCACGCGCCCGTCGGCGGACGCGAACGGCCCCTTGAAGCCAAGCGCGGCGAGGCCCTTGATGCCGCCGGTGACGGCAGGAACGATCTCCTCCCAGGTATAAGGGCTGTGGCCCCACACCGCGCCGGCTGCGAGCGGATCGAGCCCGAAGCGGATGTCGCAGGCGGCGGGATCGATGCCGTTGCTCTTCACATATTCCGCGACATGGATCGCCGCCATCCGCGATTGCGGTCCGATCTGAAGCTCGATTCCGATACCGGCATCGAGATGAATATCCTTCAAGATTTTCGCGACCGCGTCGGCCGTCGGTTCCAGGCCGAAGCCGTGGCTGCCATTGCCGCCGGCGAACACCAGCGCAAGACCCGTTGCGCCATTCTCGAGATCGGCGAGCGCCTGCGCATTCGCGGCGGCCGCATCGGGATGGTCGATCCGCTGCATGACCTGCCAGGGTGCTGCCGCTGGCCGTCCCGCCACCGGCGCGACGCCCTTGGCGCGCGGATAGAGCGGGTCGATCCTCACCCCGTCATAGGTTTTGCCGACCAGCTTCTCGAACGGCGCGCCCTTGAGCACGCCATCGACCAGCTTGCGCCAGTCGTCGACCGTTGCCTTGGGAAAATCGGCCGCCAGCGGCAGGTCGTCGGTCACGGAGGTCATGCGGCGAGGGGCTCCCAAAATCTTGTCGTTCGCAGGCGAAATTGCCACGGCCGGCCGCCCCTGCAAACGGTTGTTTTTGGTTAACCGGTATCCGGAAGCCGCTCAATGCCTTGCGTCGAGACGCTGGCGAGCCCGTCACGAACGCGGATGCCGCCGATGACGCGGTCGGGCGCGATCTCGGCCAGCGGCACCAGCACGAAGGCGCGCTCGAACAGGTGCGGATGCGGCAGCGTCAAATCGGGCTTCTGGAACGACACATCGTCATAGGCGATCATGTCGAGATCGAGCGTGCGCGGTCCCCAGCGCCGCTCCTTGGTCCGCGTGCGGCCGAATTTCTGCTCGACCTTCTGCATCACGAACAGCAGCGCGTGCGGGTCGAGGCTGGTCTCGATCTCGACGCAGGCATTGATGAAGGGATCCTGGTTCTCGTCGCCCCAGGGCGGCGTCGCATAGTCCGACGAGCGCGCGATCAGCGCGGCCTGCGCCATGCCGCAGATATGGGCGATCGCTTTCCCGAACGTCGCGCGGACATCGCCGACATTGCCGCCGAGCGCAATGAGGACGCTCGCCATCAGGGATGCCGCGAGCGCGTCAGCATGATGCCGACGTCGTCGAAGATCGCCGCGATCGGCGCATGCGGCTTGTGCACGGTGATCTTCACCGCGCGGATGCGCGGGAAGTGCGACAGGATGGCGTCGGCCACCGCGCCGGCCGCGCGCTCCAAGAGCTTGTAGTTGGTGTTCTTGAACGCCGCCGTCGTGGTCGCCACGACTTCGGCGTATGACACCGTGTCGGCGAGCCGGTCGGTGCGCGAAGGCTCCGACAGGTCGGTATAGAGTTCGAGGTCAATGACAAAACGCTGGCCGACTTCGGTTTCGTGATCCATCACGCCGTGGCGGGCATGAATCGACAGGCCGGTCACGAAGATCGTATCGGTCATTGCTTGCTCTCGATTGCGTGCGCCACCCGCAAGGCCTGCAAGGTCTCGGCGACGTCATGGGTCCGGATGATCCTGGCGCCGCGCTGTGCGGCGATGAGGTGCGCGGCGATCGAGCCGGCGAGCCGGCCCGACGGCTCCGACGGCGACACCGAGGCGATGAAGCGTTTTCGCGAGGCACCGACCAGGATTGGCAGGCCGAATACGTCGAATTCACGCAGCCGCGCCAGCGCGATCATGCTCTGCTCGGCGGTCTTGCCGAAGCCGATGCCGGGATCGAGCACGATTTTTTCGCGCGCAATGCCGACCTGTGCGGCGATCTGCAGCGAGCGCTGAAAGAACACCTTCATCTCCGCGATGATGTCGATGGCGGGATCGACGCTGTCGCGGTTGTGCATGACGATGACCGGGACGCCTCTCGCGGCCACCAGCGGCGCCATGCCGGCATCGCGTTGCAGGCCCCAGACGTCGTTGGCGATCATGGCGCCCTGGTCGAGCGCGAAGGCGACCACCTCCGCCTTCATGCTGTCGATCGACACCGGCACGCCGAGCGCCACCACATCAGCCAGGACCGGCTTCAGCCGGGCAAGCTCGTCATCCACCGTGACCGGCCGGGCACCCGTGTAGGGCCGGGTGGATTCGGCGCCGATGTCGATGATGTCGACGCCGGCCTCGATCATCGCCCGCGCCTGCACCAGCGCCTGGTCGGGTGCGATGAACCGCCCGCCATCGGAAAATGAATCCGGGGTGATGTTGAGCACGCCCATCACCGCCGGAAGCGGCCGGTCCAGCAGCGTCCGCAGCACGTCGGGCCCGGCCGAGCCGGCCGATGCGACGGATGGGGAGGGCGAGGCGTTCATGCGGCTCGCTTTGCGCGGTCGGGAAGGGGGAGTCAAGACGGGAAGGGGCTCGCATGACGATGTTGAAGCAGGGGTGCGCTATCTCTCCAACGTCGTCCCGGCGAAGGCCGGGACCCATAACCACAGGGAGGAGTTTGGCGAAGATTCGGCGTTCGGTACGCCTACCGCCTACAATCGATAGATTCCGCGGTATGGGTCCCGGCCTTCGCCGGGACGACACCGAGAATTTTGCGCGGCAATCCGTACGTGGAGAGAAGCAGCCCTAATACGTGATCTTCGGCGGCAGCTTCTTGGCCTTGGCGATGATATCGCCGACCGACTTTTCCGAGGGCAGGATGCGGACGAGCTTCTTCTTCTCGTTGGCTTCCCGCATGCTCTGGGCGAGCCTTGCCGGATTCCGATAGGAGAGCTCGCGCACGGTGGTGACGCCGGCGGCGCGGACCAGGCCGACCTTGGCCCTGCCCATGCCGGGGATGCGCATGTAGTCGGAGACGTTGGCCCATTCCAGCAGCAGCTGCTCGCTGATGCCGGTCTTGGCGGAGAGCGCCTTGCGGCCCTTCACGGTTGAGGCCGCCTCGAGCAACGCATCGGTGGTGCGAATGCCCTGTGCCTTCAGTTTGCCAGCGGCAAAGGCGGACAGGCCCTCAATCTCGGAGATCGGATATGTCATGATACTCGGTATGAAATGCGCGCTTCAGGCGAACTGGCCGAGGCCCGGCGTCCCCGCGATGATCTTGCCCATTCGATCCGCTCCGATTTTGTCTCGGCCGAAGCGAAAAAGTTCACGGGCGACGTTCTGAATGTCGGACATGCCGAGTCCCAGGCCCATCAGGCGCGTGCCGACGGCCATCAGGCCGCCGCCCATCAGCCGCGACAGTCCGCCGCCGCTCGTGGACGCCTCGATCGCCGCTTCTGCACCTGGAATCTGGTCGATGAGGGCCTGGACGCTGTCGGAAGGACCCTCGCTGCGGAGGAAGCCCAGGATAATGCCGACGGTCTTYTCAGCGACAGCACTATCTATGCTGGCGTTTGTCGCCAGCCGCCCGATCAGCTCGTCCATTAGCCCCGCCCCTCAGCCGGTCTGCGTCCGGAAATTTACTTTCGAAGAACGATCTTGAGCCGGTGCGGTGTGAAATACAAGCGATGAACGCACGCGACGTCGCGATTCATCTTCGATCGCGCGAAAAGTGTTGCAGCGATGCAAGAGTGGAGATGAAATCAGCAACAAATTGCCGCGGTGCGAACGCACCGTTCCGACTTTCGGCGGACGTCATCCA
>NZ_JBFULT010000082.1:0-28435 GCF_054049755.1 Bradyrhizobium sp. P5_C11_2 | reverse complement strand
CCATAGTCGCGCTCGTTCAGCGCGAGGTCCTTCGACGTCGGCAGACCCTTCTGGTCGAGTTCGCCAAGGATGAGATCGAGCGTGTGCTGCGCGCGCGTCAGCACCGAGGTGTAGGCGACGTCGAACACGAGCCCCTGCGCCTTCAGCTTGCGGCCGGCTTCCCTCGCCTCGGTCACGCCGAGCTCGGTGAGATCGGGATCCTTCCAGCCCGTGAACAGGTTCTTCAGATTCCATTCGCTCTGGCCATGGCGCACGAGCACGAGAAGACGTTCGCTCATCAACTGCTTTCCGTTTTGTTCAGATGTCGGACAGGCCGAGCACGTCGGCCATCGAGTAGAGTCCCGGACTCTTGCCGTGCGCCCACAACGCCGCCTTCAGCGCGCCATGGGCGAACAGCATGCGATCCTCGGCATGGTGCGAGAGCGTCAGGCGCTCGAACGGACCGAGGAAGCTCACGCTGTGATCGCCGGCCGCGGTGCCGCCGCGCAAGGAGGCGAAGCCGATGTCGCCGGGCCGCCGCGCACCGGTGATGCCGTCGCGGCCGCGCGCCGCATGCTCATCGAGCGAGACGCCGCGGCCGGCCGCGGCGGCCTGGCCCAGCATCAGCGCCGTGCCCGAGGGCGCATCGATTTTCATGCGATGATGGGTCTCGACGACCTCGATGTCGAAGCTCGCATCGAGCGCCTTGGCGACGCGCTTGACCACGGCGGCGAGCAAATTGACGCCCAGGCTCATATTGCCGGACTGCACCACGACCGCGCGGTTGGTGACGCTCTTGATCACGGCGTTGTCGGAGGCTGACAGGCCCGTCGTGCCGATGACATGCACGAGGCCGCGCTGGGCGGCGATCGCGACATTGGCGATGGTCGCCGCGGGCACGGTGAAATCCAGAATGCCGTCGGCGTCCTTCGACAACTCCCAGAGGTCGGCAGAGAGCTTGATGCCGTTGGCAGGGAGACCCGCGAGCACGCCGGCATCCTTGCCGAGCAGCTCAGATCCCGGCGCCTCCAGCGCGCCGGCCAGCACCGCGCCATTGGTCTCGGCAATCGCCCGCGTCAGCGCCCGGCCCATCCGGCCGCCGGCTCCAGCAACAATCAAGCGCATGTCGGACATGGTGTGATCCTCTCAGGTGCGTTGTAGCGGGGGGACGCAGTTCCGGCAACCGAGGGGGAGCAGTCGGCGGTGACGCCACGTTCACCGTCATTCCGGGGCGGCTCGCAGAGCCGAACCCGGAATCTCGGTGTGCCTCAGCCGTCAGACGGCTGCGGGCCGTCATAACCCTCGATGATGATGAGGTCGGCGACCGAGTGCGGCTGCCGCACCTTGATGTTGGCCTGGTATTCCGGCGAGTTGTAGCAGGCGATCGCGGTCTCGTAGTCCGGGAATTCGATCACGACGTTGCGGGTGCGGCTGGCGCCTTCGACGGTGGTGAACTTGCCGCCGCGGACGACGAAGCGGCCGCCCCATTTCTTGAAGATCGCGCCGTTGGCGACGACATACGGCTTGTAGCCCTCGTCATTGTTCACATCGACGCGCCCGATCCAGTAGCCTTTTGCCATTGTTCTTCTCCCTTGTGGTTGTCTCTATTTGAGCATGATCTGACCGGAAAACCGCTGCACACTTTTCCGGATCATGCTCCCAGCGCCTGCGCAATCTCGGCCTGGATTGCGTCAGCCGTTGCCCTGGGGTCGGCGGCTTCCACCACCGGCCGCCCGACGACGAGATAGTCTGCGCCCGCGGTGATCGCACGGCCCGGCGTCATGATGCGCTTCTGGTCGCCGCTCGCCGCGCCCGCCGGCCGGATGCCGGGGGTGACCAAACTCATCTGATGACCGACGATCTTGCGCAGGCTGCCCACTTCTTCCGGCGAGCAGACGAGACCGTCGACGCCGAGCACCTGCGCCTGCTGCGCACGCGCTTCGACCAGCTCGGAGACGCCGAGCCGGTAGCCGGCCGCATGCAGATCGTCGTCGTTGTAGGATGTCAGCACCGTGACGGCGAGGATCTTCAGGCTGGCGCTGCCGCGGCCTTCGACCGCGCCCTTCATGGTCTGCGGGTAGGCGTGCACGGTGAGGAAGGTCGCGCCCAGCCTGGTGATGCTCTCGACACCTTGCGCCACCGTGTTGCCGATGTCGTGCAGCTTGAGATCGAGGAAGACCTTCTTGCCCTTGTCGGCGAGCTTTCCGACCAGCGGCAGACCACCGGCATAAGCGAGCCGATAGCCGATCTTGTAGAAAGTGACGCTGTCGCCGAGCCTTGCGATCATCGCTTCCGCGGCATCAACGCTCGGCAGATCGAGCGCGACGATCAGGCGGTCTTTCGGGGCGATTTCGGCTGGCGTCATGTCACCTCACATCATGCGTTGAGAAATGTCGATCAACTGCCGCACCATCTCCTTCAGCGCGTCGATATCGCCCTGGTTCTTGAGCCTGTCCATATCGTCATAGGCCTCGTGGGCAAAGGCGAGCGTGAGCTGGCTGGCGATCACATTGGCGTGGCAGGAGGTCAGGATCAGCCGCAAGGCCTGAAGCGCGCGGGCCGCGCCGAGCCGGCTCTGCGAGGCGCCGGCGAGCGCAAAGACGCGGTTGCGGAACACCTCGCCGCGCGCCTCATGCAGCTCATGCACGCGGCTGACCCAGTCGATGGCGTTCTTCAGCAGCGGCGGCACCGAGGCGTTGTATTCGGGCGTGACGATCAACACGCCATGGTGCGCACCGATCATGCGCTTGAGGTTGATCGCATGCTTCGGAACGCCGGACTTGGCCTGGAGATCGCCGTCATAGATCGGCAGCGGAAAATCGGCGAGCGAGATGCGGGTGATGTCGACGCCGGCCTGGGCGAATTCATACGCGGCGACCGCCGCCAGCTTCGCATTATGCGAGCCGGTGCGCAGCGAGCCGGGAATGATCAGGATCCTGGGTGCGGACATCCGCTTCCATGCGTTCGGCGAAACGAGCCCGCCGCGCAAAAAGGGAAGCCGGCGGAATTAGTCCTTGCGATACACCCAGACGCGGGCCGGCGGAAGGTTCATCCAGATCCGTTCCGAGGCCTCTGTGGACACGCCGGGCAGCGATTTCGGGATCGGCGGCACCACCGCATAGGTGAACTGCACGAAGGGGGCGCCGGGCGCGAGCGCCGTGAAGGCGTCGCGGACGAGCCGCAGCCGCGTCAGCATCGGTTTTGTGACAAGCGGCAGGCCGGAGACGACCGCGGAGGCCGGCGCGCTCAGCACGTTCCAGAGCGTGTCGCGCAGGCGATAGGCATCGCCCTGCACCACCTTGGCTTGCGGATAACGGTCGCGCAGCAGCGCACAGAAGCCGGGATTGTATTCGACCAGCACAAGACGCTTCTGGTCGACGCCGCGCTCAACCAGGGCCGAGGTGATGGCGCCGGTGCCGGGTCCGAGCTCGACCACCGGTGCGTCCGAATTGACGTCGACGTAATGAGCCATGGTCCGGGCAAGCAGCTTGCCCGACGGCATCACCGCCCCCATGTGCAGGGGCTTTTCGATCCATGATCGGAGAAAACGCACCTCGTCATCAAGACGGGGCTTCTTCAACGCACGCGCGGACGACGGCAATGGCATGTCTGGACCGGACGGGACGAGACCGCGTGACCGCGGCGTGTCAGAAAATGGTCATAAACAGGTATAGGCCGAAGGCGGTACGGTCAAGACGGCTCAACTCGCCCGATTACCGAAGAAATCCTTGACCTTGGTGAAGAAGCCCTCGGATTCCGGCTGGGTGTTGCCGGAGGAAAGCTTTTCGAACTCGGCCAGCAATTCCTGCTGCTTCTTGGTGAGGTTCTGCGGCGTTTCGACCACGACCTGGACGTACATGTCGCCCATCTGGCGCGAGCGCAGCACCGGCATGCCTTTTGATGCGATGCGGAATCGACGGCTGGACTGGGTCCCCGCCGGCACCTTCACCTTGGTCTTGCCCTTCTCGATGGTCGGCACCTCGAATTCACCGCCAAGCGCCGCCGTCACCATCGAGATCGGAACGCGGCAATGCAGATCGGCGCCGTCGCGCTGGAAGAACTGGTGGTGGGCCAGCGACAGGAAGATGTAGAGGTCGCCGGGCGGGCCGCCGCGGACGCCAGCCTCGCCTTCGCCGGCGAGCCTGATCCGCGTGCCGTCCTCGACGCCCGGGGGAATGTTGACCGACAGCGTCCGCTCGCGGGTCACCCGGCCCTGGCCCGAGCAGGACGGGCAGGCGTCCTCGATCATCTGGCCGCGTCCCTGACAGCCGGGACAGGTGCGCTCCAACGTGAAGAAGCCCTGCGACTRCCGCACGCGGCCGGCGCCGCCGCAGCTCGAGCAGGTCTTCGGCTTGGTGCCGGCCTTGGCGCCGATGCCCGAGCAGGCCTCGCAGGTGACCGAGACCGGGATCTCGATCTGCGCGGTCTTGCCGCCGAAGGCTTCCTCGAGGGTGATTTCCATGTTGTAGCGCAGGTCGGCGCCGCGCTCGCGGCCGCCGCGGCCGCGCTGTCCGGCCATGCCGAACAGGTCCTCGAAAATGTCGGAGAAGGACGACGCGAAGCCCGCGCCGAAACCGGCGCCGCCACCGGGACCGCCCTGCTCGAAGGCGGCATGACCGAAACGGTCATAGGCCGCGCGCTTGTCCTTGTCCTTGAGGACCTCGTAGGCCTCGTTGATTTCCTTGAAGCGGACTTCGCTGGTGTCATCCCCCGGATTGCGGTCGGGATGAAATTTCATCGCAAGCTTGCGGAACGACGATTTCAGGACGGAATCGTCGGCGGAGCGTTCGACTTCGAGGGTCTCGTAATAGCAGCGCTTGGTGGACATGTCTGACTCGGTCTATCCAATCGCGATTCAAGTCGGGGCGAAACAACGTCGCCACGCGACGATATAGGCAGCCTTCCGCGTTGCGGCAGAGGGCAGCGTGGCGGCGTTGAGCATAGCGGCTGGGAATTGATCGATCGTAACGGGGCCGATCGCAACAGAGCCTTGCTCCGTCCCTTGCCCCGTCATACCCGACACGAAGGCCTCCCCCCTGAGGGGGGAGGCTGGTGCAGCGTGTGGGGTCCAAGCCGTCCGCATCATGACCCTCGCGGGCTTATGCAGACTTCTTGTTGTTCTTGTCGTCGTCGACTTCGGTGAATTCCGCGTCGACGACGTCGTCCTTGGCCGCATCCTTCTTGGCGTCGGCCTCGGCCTGCTGCTTGTACATGGCTTCGCCGAGCTTCATCGAAGCCTGGGCCAGCGTGTTGGTCTTGGCCTTGATCGCCTCGGCATCGTCGCCCTTCAGCGCTTCCTTGAGATCGCTGACGGCATCCTCGATGGCGCGGCGCTCAGTCTCGGCGACCTTCGAACCATGCTCGGCCAGCGCCTTCTCGGTGGAATGCACCAGTCCGTCCGCATCGTTCTTGGCGGTCACCGCCTCGCGGCGCTTCTTGTCCGCCTCGGCATTGGCCTCGGCGTCTTTGACCATCTTCTCGATGTCGGCTTCCGACAGACCGCCGGAGGCCTGGATGCGGATCTGCTGCTCCTTGCCGGTGGCCTTGTCCTTGGCCGAGACGTTGACGATGCCGTTGGCGTCGATGTCGAAGGTCACCTCGATCTGCGGCATGCCGCGCGGAGCCGGCGGAATGCCCATCAGGTCGAACTGGCCGAGCATCTTGTTGTCGGCCGCCATTTCACGCTCGCCCTGGAAGACGCGGATGGTGACCGCGTTCTGGCTGTCCTCGGCGGTCGAGAACACCTGGCTCTTCTTGGTCGGGATCGTGGTGTTGCGGTCGATGATGCGGGTGAACACGCCGCCCAGCGTCTCGATGCCCAGCGACAGCGGGGTCACGTCGAGCAGCAGCACGTCCTTGACGTCGCCCTGGAGCACGCCGGCCTGGATCGCGGCACCGATTGCCACGACTTCGTCCGGGTTGACGCCCTTGTGCGGCTCCTTGCCGAACAGCTGCTTCACGACTTCCTGGACCTTCGGCATGCGCGACATGCCGCCGACCAGAACGACTTCACCGATCTCACCGGCGGTGACGCCGGCATCCTTCAGCGCCTTGCGGCAGGGCTCGACGGTCTTCTGCACGAGGTCGTCGACCAGCGCTTCGAACTTGGCGCGGGTGAGCTTCATCGTCAGATGCTTCGGGCCGGTCTGGTCCGCGGTGATGAAGGGCAGGTTGATCTCGGTCTGCGTCGTCGAGGACAGCTCGATCTTGGCCTTTTCAGCGGCCTCTTTCAGGCGCTGCAAGGCGAGCTTGTCGTTGCGCAGGTTGATGCCCTGCTCCTTCTGGAACTCGTCGGCCAAATAGCCCACGAGGCGCATGTCGAAGTCTTCGCCGCCGAGGAAGGTGTCGCCGTTGGTCGACTTCACCTCGAACACGCCGTCGCCGATTTCGAGAATGGAGATATCGAAGGTGCCGCCGCCGAGATCGTACACGGCGATCGTGCCGGTCTTGGTCTTGTCCAGGCCATAGGCGAGCGCGGCCGCGGTCGGCTCGTTGATGATGCGGAGCACTTCGAGGCCCGCGATCTTGCCGGCGTCCTTGGTCGCCTGGCGCTGGGCGTCGTTGAAGTAGGCGGGAACGGTGATGACGGCCTGGTCGACCTTCTGGCCGAGATGGGCCTCCGCGGTCTCCTTCATCTTCTGCAGGATGAAAGCGGAGACCTGCGAGGGCGAGTAGGTCTGGCCGTCGGCCTCGACCCAGGCGTCGCCGTTGGAAGCCTTCACGATCTTGTACGGAACGAGCTTCTTGTCCTTCTCGACCATCGGGTCGTCGTAGCGGCGGCCGATGAGGCGCTTCACTGCGAAGAAGGTGCGCTCGGGATTGGTGACGGCCTGACGCTTGGCAGGCTGGCCGACGAGGCGCTCACCGTCGTCCGTCACGGCGACGATCGAAGGCGTCGTGCGCATGCCTTCGGAATTCTCGATGACTTTGGCGTTCTTGCCATCCATTACGGCGACGCACGAATTCGTGGTGCCGAGGTCGATCCCAATGACCTTTCCCATGGTCCTGATATCCTTGTTTTTGCGGCAGGCTGGTTGGGCCCAGAAGGCACCCGGTCCAAACCCCCTAAGATCAAACATCCGCGATATTGCGATGGTTGACGCTCATATAGGAGGGGGGGAGGGGCCCGCAAGGACCGAACGCAAGTTTCGGCCGTGAAAACATTGGGTTTTGGAAGATCATATCCGGGCTGAACCACCCTTGCGGGTGAGGAAATATTAACAGGTCCGGCTGTCGGCCGGCCCCTCCCGGTGGTCCGCCGCACCCTGTTACGGCGACCCCAAACCCGCTAAAAGGCGGGCGGCCGGACGCCTCCTCGGCGAGGCGGTCTTGCGCGACAATGCGGCCCGGTGGTCCACCATCGAACGGCCTCAATGTGAACCAATCAGAGTGCCCATGAAGCTGATCCGCCCCCTCGCCGCGCTCGCCCTGCTCGCCGCCACGGCATTTCCGGCCCTTGCCGCCGACGCCGTCTTCCCGCCCGGGCTGCGCCTCGGCATGGTGCCGCTGATCGGCCTCGGCACGGCAAAAACCTTTCCGGGCTTCGAGAGCGAGGACGGCAACGTCAAGGTGCTGATCACCGAGCTGCCGCCGGCGGCCTATGGCGAGGTCGTGAGCGCCTTCAATTCCAATCCGGCCGGCGCCAATGGCGTCAAGCAGGACAAGATCGAGACCCCCGCGGGCCTCGCCTATTTCACCACCGAAAGCGGCAAGGCCGGCGACACCCCGGTGAAGCGCTATTCGATGATCGTGCCGGGCGCCGGCTTCTCCGGCTATGTCGCGGTGCAGATCCCGGAGAATGCGACCAAGATCTACACCGACGAGGCGGTGCGGCAGATGTTCGCGAGCGCCGTGACCCGCAAGCAGGTCTCGGCCGAGGAGCAGATCGCGCTGATGCCGTTCAAGATCACCGATCTCGCCGATTTCAAGGATGTCCGCACGCTGGCGCCGGGCTCGAGCATCATCCTGGCCGACGGCGACGAGACCACAGGCTATGAGTCGAAGCCGTTCATGATCCTCGGCCTGATCGGCGCCACCCCGCAGCAGGCCGACGACCGCGCCCGCTTCGCCCAGGAGGCGGCGCTCCAGATCCCCGGCGTGCGCGAATCCCGCGTCACCATGTCCGAGCCGATCCGCATCAACGGCCAGCAGGGTTTCGAGACCCGGATCGACGGCGTCAGCGGCAAGGACAAGACCCCGGTGACCGTGGTGCAGTGGATCCGCTTCTCGAGCGGCGGCGCCTCGCTACGCATCATCGCCAGCGCCCCGCGCGACCAGTGGCAAGCCGCCTTCACCCGCTTCCGCGCCGTGCGCGACGGCATCCAGCCGAAGGGTTAGCGAAGGCGGCTCCACATCCTCGGTGTCGTCCCGGCGGAGGCCGGGACCCATCACCACAGGGCGTGGTTGCGGGGCGCGCTGGTAACTCCGAGTCTTCGCAAAACTATTGCTGCGGCGTATGGGTCCCGGCCTTCGCCGGGACGACGTGACGATAGCGCGCTTAAGCACTCACCAAAGCCGGCTGCATTTTCGGGCTTCTGTTCGTACACAAGCGGAACTAGGCTCCTGCCCAATCGGGTTCATCCTGGAGGGAGGCGAACGATGCTGGATCGGCGACAAATCTTGGCGGCGCTTGGGACGGGCGCCCTCGCAGCGATCGCTCCAACCGCGCTCTTTGCAGCCGCATCGATCAAGCCGGATGAATCATCCGCGCTGCTCGTGATCGACGTGCAGAACTGCTTCCTTCCAGGCGGCAGTCTCGCGGTGAARGAAGGCGAGCAGGTCGTGCCCGTCATCAACAAAATGGCAAAAGCGTTCGCGAATGTGGTGATGACGCAGGACTGGCACACGCCCGGCCATATCTCGTTCGCCTCGGTTCATTCCGGCAAGAAGCCGTTCGAGACCGTCGACCTGCCCTATGGCAAGCAGGTGCTGTGGCCCGACCATTGCGTGCAGGGCACCGACGGCGCCGCGCTGTCGAAGGACCTTTCGATCCCGCACGCCGAGCTCATCATCCGCAAGGGCTTTCACAAGGACGTCGACAGCTATTCGGCMTTCCTCGAAGCCGACGGCAAGACCTCGACCGGCCTCGCCGGCTATCTGAAGGGGCGCAAGATCAAGCGCGTCTTCGTCGCTGGGCTGGCGACGGATTTCTGCGTCGCCTGGACCGCGCTCGACGCGCGCAAGGCGGGCTTCGAGGTCTATGTCGTGGAGGACGCCTGCCGCGGCATCGACACGCAGGGCTCGCTGGCAAAAGCCTGGGCCGACATGGCCAAGGCCGGCGTGAAGCGGATTCAGTCGGCGGACATCGCGGCGAGCGCGTAAGACTTTCACGCGGTCATTCCGGGGCGATGCGAAGCATCGAGCCCGGAATCTCGAGATTCTCAGGTGCGCACCGTCAGTTCGATGCTTTGCATCGCCCCGGAATGACGCCCAAACTCAGTTGGCCGCGCCGCTCGACTCGTTGTTGTTCGCCGCGGGTGCAGCCTTCGCGCCGCCCTTGGCGACGCCGACGAGAGCGGGGCGCAGCACCCGGTCGCCGATGGTGTAGCCGGCCTGCATAACCTGCACCACGGTGCCCGCAGGCACCGACGGATCCGGCACTTCGAACATCGCCTGCTGGAAGTTCGGATCGAACTTCTGGCCCGAGGGGTCGAACTTCTTCACGCCGTGCTTTTCCAGCGCATTGAGCAACGAGCGCTCGGTGAGCTCGACGCCCTCGATCAACGATGTCAGGCCGGGATCGGCGGCGGCACGGGCCTCGGCCGGAACCGCGTCCAGCGCGCGCTGGAGATTGTCGGCGATGTCGAGCACGTCGCGGGCGAAGCCGGTGATGCCGTAGAGGCGGGCGTCGGCCACCTCCTTGGCGGTGCGCTTGCGCAGATTTTCCATCTCGGCCAGCGTCCGCAGCATGCGGTCGCGCGCCTCGGCGGCCTCCTGCTGCAACAGCTCGACCGAGCCGGGCTCGGGATCGTCGGGCATCACATAGGGCTTTGACACCACGGGCTCGCCGGTCGCAGCGGTCGTGTCTTCGGGTTGCCGGTCTCGATCGTTCATCGGCTCTCTTTTCGTATTCGTCTCAGGGGTTTTCTCGCCCGCATATCGTGCTTCGGACGCCGAAAATCAAGCGCCCGTGATCGACTGGGCCGCCGGTCAGCCGCCCAGCAGGCGACTGACGATGCGGGCGGCGTAGTCCACGGTCGGGATCACGCGGGCATAATTCAGCCGCGTCGGCCCGATCACGCCCAAAACGCCGACGATATGGCCGGCGGCATCCCGATAGGGCGAGATGATGGTGGAGGAGCCTGACAAGGAAAACAGTTTGTTCTCCGAGCCGATGAAGATCCGCACGCCCTCGGCGGTCTCGGCGCGGCCGAGCAGGTCGATGACGCCGCGCTTGGTCTCGAGGTCGTCGAACAGGAGGCGCACCCGCTCCAGATCCTCCAGCGCATGCAGGTCTTCGAGCAGATTGGCGTGGCCGCGGACGATGAGCTGGCGGTCCTCGTTCTCGCCGCCGGACCAGCTGGCGATGCCGGCCGAGATCACCTTCTGCGTCAGCTGATCGAGCTCGGTGCGCGCCTCGCCGAGCGCGGTCTCGAGTTCCAGCCGCGCCTCGGCCAGGGTCCGGCCCCGGATTCGTGCATTGAGGAAGTTGCCGGCTTCGGTCAGGGCCGAGGATGGAACCCCCGGCGGCAGCGTCAGCACACGGTTTTCGACCTGACCATCCTCGCCGACCAGGATCACCAGCGCCTTTTCCGGTTCCAACCGGACGAATTCGATGTGTTTCAGCCGCGCATTGGATTTCGGCGTCAGCACGACGGCGGCGGCCCGGGTCAGGCCGGAGAGCCGCGTCAACGCCTCCTCCAGCGCGGCCTCGACCGATTGCGCCTGGCCGACCGAGGTCAACTGGCTCTGGATCGCCTGCCGTTCGCCGTCATTGAGATCGCCGACCTGCATCAGGGCGTCGACGAAGAAGCGCAGCCCGAGTTCCGTCGGCAGTCGGCCGGCAGAGGTGTGTGGGGCATAGATCAGGCCGAGCTGTTCCAGGTCGGCCATGACATTGCGGACCGAGGCCGGCGACAGCGGCATGGCGATCAGGCGCGAGATATTGCGCGAGCCGACCGGCTCGCCGGTCGCGAGATAACTCTCGACGATTTGACGAAAGATGTCGCGAGACCGCTCGTTGAGCTGGGCGAGGCCTGCGCGCGGCGCGATCAGATGGATCGGATCGTGATGGGCCACAGACGTCAACTCCTCTCGGATGCTTGTAACTTGTCTATCCGGGAGGCCGCTGACAAGCGTGGTTTTGCGGTTGCTTGAAGGTTGCCTGGGGACCGAAAAGGCCTTGCCGCCCATCCCCACCCCACCTACAAGCACCGCGAATAGCCTTTTCCCGTGAGTTTTGGAGGAATTCCCATGCGGCCAAGCCGCCGTGCGCCCGATGAATTGCGCCCCGTGACGCTGGAGCGTGGCGTGGTCAAATATGCGGAAGGCTCCTGCCTGGTGAAGTTCGGCGACACCCATGTGCTGGTCACCGCGACGCTGGAAGAGCGCCTGCCGCCGTGGCTGAAGGGCCAGGGCCGCGGCTGGGTCACCGCCGAATACGGCATGCTGCCGCGCGCCACGCTGGAACGCACCCGCCGCGAGGCTTCCGCCGGAAAGCAGAGTGGCCGCACCGTGGAAATCCAGCGCCTGATCGGGCGCTCGTTGCGCACCATCGTCGATCTCGAAGCGCTCGGCGAGCGCCAGATCACGGTCGATTGCGACGTGATCCAGGCCGATGGCGGCACCCGCACGGCCTCGATCACCGGCGCCTGGGTCGCGCTCGCCGACTGCATCAGCTGGATGAAGGCGCGCAACATGATCAAGGCCAATGTGATGCGCGACAACGTCGCCGCGATCTCCTGCGGCATCTACAACGGCACGCCGGTGCTCGATCTCGACTATGCCGAGGATTCGGAAGCCCAGACCGACGCCAATTTCGTCATGACCGGCGATGGCCGCATCATCGAGGTGCAGGGAACCGCGGAGCGCGAGCCGTTCACGGAAGCCGAGTTCCTGGCGCTGATGGCGCTGGCGCGCAAGGGCGTCGCACGTCTCGTGGACTTGCAGAAACTGGCCGTGGCGTAGTCAATAGGCCATGCACCGCCGAATCACAGGCCAACTCGTGATCGCGACCCACAATCCCGGCAAGCTCGCCGAGATGCGGGAGCTGCTCGCGCCGCACGGCGTCGAGGCGGTCTCGGCCGGAGAGCTCGGCCTGCCCGAGCCGGAAGAGACCGGCCATGATTTCCGCAGCAATGCGGCGATCAAGGCGATCGCGGCGGCGCAGGCGACCAAGCTTCCCGCGTTCGCCGATGATTCCGGCATCGTGGTCGACGCGCTCGACGGCGCACCCGGCATCTACAGCGCGCGCTGGGCCGGTCCGACCAAGGATTTCACCGCGGCGATGACGCGGATCGAGCGCCTGTTGCTGGAGCGCGGCGCCACCGCGCCCGACAAGCGCAAGGCGCACTTCGTCTCCGCGCTCTGCGTTGCCTGGCCCGATGATCATCGCGAAGAGGTCGAGGCGCGCGTCGACGGCACGCTGGTGTGGCCGCCGCGCGGCACCGCCGGCTTCGGCTACGATCCAATGTTCTTGCCCGACGGCCACAGCCGCACCTTCGGCGAGATGGAGAGCATCGAGAAGCACGGCCTGCCGCCGCTCGGTCTTGGCCTGTCGCACCGCGCCCGCGCCTTCGTGAAACTGGCGGAGATCTGCCTTGAGCCGCGCTAAGGAAGCCTTCGGCGTCTATGTGCACTGGCCGTTCTGCCTGTCGAAGTGCCCGTACTGCGACTTCAACAGCCATGTCCGCCACGCCGCGATCGACGAGGCACGCTTTGCGAGCGCCTTCGCGCGCGAGATTGAGACAACGGCGCAGCGCGCGCCGGGCCGCGAAGTGACCTCGATCTTCCTCGGCGGCGGCACGCCGTCCTTGATGCAGCCCGCGACCGTCGGCGCGGTGCTCGATTCGATCGGCAAGCACTGGAAGGTCGCGGGCGATGTCGAAGTGACGCTGGAGGCGAACCCGACCAGCGTCGAGGCCACGCGCTTTGCCGGCTATCGCGCCGCCGGCGTCAACCGCGTCTCGCTCGGCGTGCAGGCGCTCGACGATGCTTCGCTGAAAGCGCTGGGCCGGATGCACAGCGCGCGCGAGGCGCTCGACGCGGTCGCCATCGCGCGCCGCTCGTTCGATCGCTATTCGTTCGATCTGATCTACGCCCGCCCCGACCAGACGCCGGCGATGTGGGCCGATGAACTCCGGCATGCGATCGACGAGGCGGCCGAGCATCTCTCGCTCTACCAGCTCACGATCGAGGAAGGCACGCCGTTCTTCGGCCTGCACCAGGCCGGCAAATTGAAGACACCGGACGAAGCGGTCGCGCGCGCGCTGTACGACGTGACGCAGGAAACCTGCGACAAGCTCGGGCTGCCCGCCTACGAGATTTCCAACCACGCGCGGCACGGCGCCGAGTGCCGGCACAATCTGGTCTATTGGCGCGGCCACGAATACGCCGGCATCGGACCGGGCGCACACGGCCGCCTCGACATCGACGGCATCAGGCATGCGACCGCCACCGAGAAGCGGCCCGAAGCCTGGCTGATGCGGGTCGAGACCAACGGCGATGGCGTCGTCACCGACGATCTCCTCAACAGCGAAGAACGTGCCGACGAATTCCTGCTGATGGGATTGCGCCTCGCCGAGGGCATCGACCCCGAGCGCTACAGCGCGCTCTCCGGCCGCCCGCTCGATCCCAAACGCATCGCGCTGCTGCGCGAAGAAGGCGCGATCATCGTGGATGCGACGGGCCGGTTGCGGGTGACCAGCAGCGGTTTCCCGGTACTGGATGCCGTGGTCGCGGATCTCGCGGCGTAACGAGCTGCCGTAGGGTGGGTTAGCCCTGCAGATGCGCAAAGCGCATCTGCAGGCGTAACCCACCAACTTCGTCCCGCGTGCGCGGAAGCATGGTGGGTTACGCCTTCGGCTAACCCACCCTACGGCACTGCGCTCCATCCGGGCTACGAAACCAACTACGCCCCAAAACTCTTCGGCGAACCCGCCACTGCCACACCGCCGCCGGTCGTCACCTTCATCACCGCGAGGCCGCGCTCATTCGTCCCGTCGGCGCGGAAGCGGAACAGGCCGTCGATGCCGGCGAAGCCGGAAGGGTTGGTGAGCACGTCGGAGGAGAAGCGCGTGGTGCCTTGCGTGCGCGCGAGCGCTGCGACCAGCGCCACCGCGTCATAGGCGAGCGTTGCGGTGCGCACGGGCTCGGCACCGTATTTGGTGCGGTAGCGGCCGGAGAAGGCGCGGAAGCCGGCCGGATCCGGCGCGGCATAGAGACCGCCTTGAAGCGCAGAGCTGGCATAGACGCGCGGATTGTCCCACAGGCCGGTGCCGAGCAACTGGATGTTGCGCAAATTCGCACCCGCCGCGGTCAGCGCATCCGCCACCGCGACGACGGCGTCACCATCATCGGCAATGAACAGCGCATCGGCGCTGCCGAGCTGCTGCGCCACGGTCCGCGCCGGCGTGGCGCGATCGGCGCCGTATTTCTCGAACGCGACGATGCGTCCGCCACGCCGCGGCACCGCCGCCTTCACCGCCGCCTCGACGACATTGCCATAGGCATTGTCGGGCACGAGCGCGGCGAAGGAGCGCTTACCGACGCTGGCGGAATATTCGACGATGCGGTTGACGTCGGATTCCGGCAGGAAGGAGAGCAGGTAGACGCCGCGGCCGGCAATGCTGGAATCGGTCGAGAACGCGATCACCGAGATGCCGCGGGTGCGCGCGACCTGCGCCACCGCGGGCACCGACTGGGCAAACAGCGGCCCCAGAATGACCTCCGCGCCTTCGTCGAGCGCCTGCTGCGCGCCCTGCTGGGCGCCTTGCGGGCTGCCATTATCGTCCTTGATCAGCAGCTGGATGTTGGGATTCTGGAATTCGGCCAGCGCCATCTCGGCGGCGTTGCGCATGGATTGCGCGGCCAAACCGGCGTTGCCGGCGGCCGAGAGCGGCAGGATCACGGCGACCTTCACCCCGCCGGTGCCGGCGGTCGTGGCCTGTTGCGGCGGACCCCCAGGCTGCGCCGGCGGCGAGGAGCTGCTGAAGGGATTGGAAAACTGGCTGAGGCTCTGCTGCACGCCGGCGCAGGCCGACAACAGCGGCGCGCCGAGCAACAGCCCAAGCGCGCTCCGCCGGGTCGCCCCTGATAATCGGGAGCCCTGAACGGGAGATTTTGGATCGCGCGGGCCCAGCATCACAGCTTCTCTTCTGACCGGCGTCGCCAGCCGGTCACAACATTCTTTCCACGACACAAGCCGCGGATTCAGGCATATTGTCGGCAAATAGTTAACTAAAACAAAAGGATAATGACCGCTTAACGCGGCCGCACCTCAAGCCCTGGCTAGCTGTCCGCCATCCGTCACCCGCATCAAGGCGGCGTTTCCGCCGCGAATATGGCGCTGACACTTCATTCCCTCTGGAATGTGATGCCGGATGGATCACATTCCAGCCCTTCCTCACCCCTGACCTGGCGCGATCTTTTTCCGAGGACCGGTTCCCAGCCCCGGGGATCATGCCTAAGTTCGTTTCATTATGCGCGCAAAGCCGAGCCCGATAAATACACCTGAGACTACGGATCCCGCCCCGCGCGGGTTTTCCATCGATGCCCATCGGCTGGCGGCGCCGAAGGCGGCGCCGGGCCTGCATCTGGTCGCGACCCCGATCGGCAATCTCGGCGACATCACGCTGCGCGCGCTTCAGACGCTCGCCGGGGTCGATATGATCGCCTGCGAGGACACCCGCATCACGCGGCGCCTGACCGAACGCTACGACATCTCGGCGCCACTCAAGCCCTATCACGAGCACAACGCGGAAGCCGCGCGGCCAAAAATTCTGGAGGCGCTGGGGCAGGGCGGCTCCATCGCGCTGGTGTCGGACGCCGGCACGCCGCTGATCTCCGATCCCGGCTTCAAGCTGGTGCGCGAGGTCTGCGCGGCCGGCCATGCGGTGTTCGCACTGCCGGGCCCGTCCTCGGTGCTGGCGGCGCTGTCGGTGGCGGCGCTGCCGACCGACCGCTTCTTCTTTGAGGGCTTTCTGCCGGCCAAGGCCACCGCCCGTCGCAACCGCCTGACCGAGCTCGCCCGTATCGATGCGACGCTGGTGATGTTCGAATCCGGCAACCGCGTGCAGGACACGCTGGCCGAGCTCGCTGGCATCATGGGGAGCCGCGAAGCCGCGATCTGCCGCGAGCTGACCAAGCTGCATGAGGAGATTTCGCGCGCGACGCTGCATGAGCTTGCGCGCGACGCGGACACGCTGGAAACGCGCGGCGAATTCGTGCTGGTGATTGGCCCGCCCGCGGCTGACGCGGAGGTGATGGCGGCCGGCGCGCTCGACGACCTCCTGCGCGGGCAGCTTGCCACCCACAGCGTCAAGGACGCGGTGGCGCATGCGGTCGAGCTGTCGGGGCGGCCGCGCCGCGAGGTCTATGCCCGTGCGCTCGCGCTTGCGAAGGACTTGCGGGGCGGCGATGGCGAAGACTGACGGCGCGACGCCCGCGGAACCAAAGATCGCCTCGCCGGAGCGGGTCGCCGCGTTCCGCACCGGCATCTCGGCCGAGAGCCGCGCCGCGGCCTTCCTCATGGCGAAGGGCTATCGCATCCTCGCCAAACGCTACCGCACCCCGCATGGCGAGATCGACATCGTGGCGCGCCGCCGCAACCTGATCGCCTTCGTCGAGGTCAAGGCCCGGGCGACGCTGGATGACGCCGCCTTTGCCGTGACGCCGCGCCAACAGCAGCGCATCATCGACGCCGCGCAGGGCTGGCTCGCCGCGCATCCCGAGCATGCGGAATTCGAACTGCGATTCGACGCCATGCTGATTGCGCCGCGGTCACTTCCGCGCCATGTGTTGGCGGCATTCGACGCCTCGACCTGAAAGGCAGACCATGAAACTGAACGTCGCCGTCCAGATGGACCCCATCGCCCGCATCAACATCAAGGGCGATTCCACCTTCGCGCTGCTTCTGGAGGCGCAGAGGCGCGGCCACGGCCTGTCCTATTACACGCCCGACAAGCTCTCGATGGTCGGCGATGAAATCGTGGCTCCCGTTCAGCTCCTGACCGTGCGCGACGAGCCCGGCGATCACTTCACCCTCGGCGAGCCGCGCCGCGAGGCGCTGAACGGCTTTGACGTGGTGCTGCTGCGCCAGGACCCGCCGTTCGACCTCGCCTACATCACCTCGACGCATTTGCTCGAGCGCATTCACCCCAAGACGATGGTGGTCAACGATCCCGCTTCGGTGCGCAACGCGCCGGAAAAGCTGTTCGTGATGAACTTTCCGCAGCTGATGCCGCCGACACTGATCTCGCGCGACTTGGATGAGATCAACGCCTTCCGCGACCGGCACGGCGCCGTCGTGATGAAGCCGTTGCACGGCCATGGCGGCGCGGCGGTGTTCCGCGTGATGCCGCAGGACATGAATTTCGGCTCGCTGTTCGACATGTTCTCGGTCACCTTCAAGGAGGCCTGGGTGATCCAGCAGTTCATCCCCGAGGTGAAGCACGGCGACAAGCGCATCATCCTGGTCAATGGCGAGTTTGCCGGCGCCGTGAACCGCGTGCCCGCGGCCGACGACCTCCGCTCCAACATGGTGCGCGGCGGAGCGGCGCAGGAGACCGAGCTCACCCCGCGCGAACGCGAGATCTGCGCGACCGTCGGCCCGGCGCTGCGCGAGCGCGGCCTGCTGTTCGTCGGCATCGACGTCATCAACGGCAACCTCACCGAGATCAACGTGACCTCGCCGACCGGCATCCGCGCCATCGCCCGGCTCGGCGGCCCGGACGTCGCGGCCAAGGTCTGGGACGCGATCGAGCAGAAGCGGGCGAAGTAGGGCGGAAGTGACCGCGTAGAGGACGCGCACGGCCACTCTCCAACGTCGTCCCGGCGAAGGCCGGGCGAAGACTCCTCGTTGGTACTTCTACCTTCTACACTCGAGAGATCACGCGGTATGGGTCCCGGCCTTCGCCGGGACGACACCGATGATGTTGCCAATTGTTTCTGTCTCACCGCGGCCAAGACGATGCGGCTTCAAGCCCGAACATCACTAACCACCCGTTCACCATGACGCCGCGCGCCTCGTGCGAACGCATGAGCCGCGGTGCGTGAATCTACGGGGGCCGCTGGCCTGCCGAATAACGGGGCATTCACCATCCGGCCAGAACTCGCATCGTGACCGGCGATCACATTCGGCCTCGCAACACCCCTTATACTTTTACTCCCTACTCATCGAGACCGGGGAACCCGCCAGGTGCGGTTCGCGTGTCCCGCGTAAGAGTAGAGGCGTATGAATACCGCACGCATTGTCGTTCTCGTCATCGCGCTGGGCGCCGGCGGCGTCGCCGCTTATCTGGCGAGCGGCTATGACAACAAGCCCACGCCTGCCCTTCCCGTCGCCGAGAAGCTGCCGACGGTCGAGGTTCTCGTCGCGAAAAACGACATCCAGCTCGGCCAGGCCGTGAAGCCCGAGGACCTGCAATGGCAGTCCTGGCCCGCGACGACCGCGAGCAGCGCCTTCATCCGCCGCGACAGCCGGCCGGAAGCGCAGACCCAGATCGCCGGCTCGATCGCGCGCGTGCCGTTGATGCAGGGCGAGCCGATCCGCGAGCAGAAGCTGGTCAGGGCCGATGGCTCCGGCTTCATGGCCGCGATCCTGCCGACCGGCATGCGGGCCATCTCCACCGAAATTTCCGCCGAGACCGGCGCCGGCGGCTTCATCCTGCCGAACGACCGCGTCGACATCATCCTGACGCGCCGTTTGAAGAATCCCGATGGCGCCACCGGCGGCAACGACCTCATCGTGTCCGAGGCCATCCTGAGCAACATCCGCGTGCTGGCGATCGACCAGGCGCCGAAGGAAAAGGACGGCCAGAACGCCGTCCTCGGCAAGACCGTCACGCTCGAGCTCCGGCCGGACCAGGTGGCGACCCTCGCAGCCGCGCGCCAGGGCGGCACGCTGCAGCTCGCATTGCGGAGCATCGTCGATGCCAAGGCGTCGGACGACAGCTCCGAAGACCAGACAGTCAAGCGTCCCGGCGGCGTCAACGTGATCCGCTACGGCGTCCCGGCGCGGCAACTAACGTCACAGAAGTGATGGGGATACCCAAGATGAGACATGGGGACTATCGGACGGCGCTGCGCATTCGGGGGAATGGCGCGCGCACGTTCCGGGCGGGGGTGATGCTGATGCTGGGGCTGGTCGCAGCGCCAGACCTGGCGAAGGCTGCGGATGCGCCGGTCGGCGACCAGGCGCCGATCCAGGCGCCCGATCTCGGCGTGGCGCCGGTCGCCAGCATCGCGCCGGCGAGGACGCGTTCGCTGTCGCTCGGCGTCGGCAAGTCCGTCGTCATCGACCTGCCGCGCGAGGTCAAGGACGTGCTGGTGGCCGATCCCAAGATCGCCAATGCGGTGATCCGCTCGGCGCAGCGCGCCTATATCATCGGCGGCCAGGTCGGCCAGACCAATGTCGTGTTCTTCACCGCCGACGGCCAGCAGGTCGCCGCTTACGACATCGCGGTGAAGCGCGACCTCAACGGCATGCGCACGGCACTGCGTCRGTCGCTGCCGGGCGTGCAAATTGAAGGCGTCGGCGACAGCGTGATGCTGACCGGCTCGGTGTCGAGCCCGGTCGAGGCGCAGCAGGCCGGCGACGTCGCCGCAAAGCTGGTCGGCGGCTCCGAGAAGGTGGTCAACAACATCGTTGTGCGCGGCCGCGACCAGGTGATGCTCAAGGTCGTCGTCGGCGAAGTGCGCCGCGACATCGTCAAGCAATTGGGCGTCGATCTCAGCGCCAGCCTGAACGCCGGCACCGCGGTCGTGAACTTCAACAATTCCAACCCGTTCTCGGTCTCCGGCGGCCCGCTCGTCAGCAGCAACGGGCTCGGTATTACCGGGCTCGCAAAAGGCGTGGCCACCGTCAACGCCACGATGCGCGCGATGGAAAGCGCCGGCGTGATGCGGACGCTGGCCGAGCCGAGCCTGACGGCGATCTCCGGCGAGTCCGCCACCTTCATCGCCGGCGGCGAATTCCCGATCCCTGCGGGCTATTCCTGCGATCCGGTCACCCACGTCTGTACCACCCAGATCACCTACAAGAAGTTCGGCATCTCCCTGAACTTCACGCCGGTCGTGTTGAGCGAGGGACGCATCAGCCTGCGCGTGATGACCGAAGTCTCGGAGCTGTCGAATCAGAACGCCATCTCCGTGACGCAGGCGGTGTCCGCGGGCCAGACCAGCTCGATCACCATCCCCTCGATCCAGACCCGCCGCGCCGAGACCACGCTCGAGATTCCCTCCGGCGGCTCGATGGCGATGGCCGGCCTGATCCAGCAGCAGACCAAGCAGGCGATCAACGGCCTGCCCGGCGTCGACCAGGTGCCGATCATCGGCGCGCTGTTCCGCAGCCAGGACTTCGTCAACAACGAGACCGAACTGATGGTGATCGTGACGCCCTATGTGGTGCGCGCGGTCGCCCAGAAGGACTTGTCGCGGCCCGACGACGGCTTTGCGCCGGCCTCGGATGCGCAGACGGCGCTGCTCGGCCGCATGAACCGCCTCTATGGCATCGCGCGCCGCGTCGATCCGATCGACGGCGCCCGCGGCGATTTCGGCTTCATCATCGACTGAGACCGACGGACGGCTTGGGGAACGGGGCAAGGGGCTAGAGGGGGATGAAGCGATGACGAAGACCATGGCCGATCGACGTCGCAACCTGCGTCTCGCGCTTGCGCTGACGGGGCTCTCCGTCATGCTCGGCGCGTGCAACACCACCGGCGAGATCGTCACCCAGACGGTGCCGACCGACTATCGCCAGCGTCACCCGATCGCGGTGCAGGAAGCCAAGCGGTCGATCGTGATCTTCGTCGGCAAGGCCCGCGGCGGCCTCTCGGCCGCGCAGCACTCGGACGTCTCCGGCATTGCCCGGGACTGGGTGAGCGAAGGCACCGGCTCCGTCATCGTCGACGTGCCGATCGACACCGCGAATTCCAGAGCCGCGGCGGCGACCTATCACGAAATCCGCTCCGTGCTCGCGGCCGGCGGCGTGCCGTCGCGCGCCATCGTCCAGCATCCCTACCGGCCCGAGGATGCCGCGCTGCTGCCCACCATCCGGCTGAGCTATTCCAGGATCGCCGCGGTCGCCGGGCCCTGCGGGCTGTGGCCGGAAGACATCGGCCCATCCATTCTCGACCCCGGCTACAACGAGAACCGGCCGTATTTCAATCTGGGCTGCGCCAGCCAGCGCAACCTCGCGGCCATGATCGACAATCCCGCCGACCTCGAGCAGCCGCGCGCCGAGACGCCGGCCTATACCGCACGGCGCGACATCGCCTTCGAGCGCTATCGCAAGGGCACGCCGATCGCGACCCCCTCACCCGAAGCCGACAAGGCCAAACTCAGCGACACCGGCAAATGACAAGCGTCCACGACGAAGAAGCGGACGATCCGCAGCACCCCGAGGAACACATTGCGCCGGTTCCTCGCATCTCGGTGCAGGCCTTTTGCGAGACCGAGCAGACGCTCGCCGCGGTGACCGCGGCGGGGCAGGACCGCCGGCTCGCCAAGGCGCATCTCACCGCCAAGAGCGGCGGCCTCGCCGCGGCGATCGAAGTCTATGACACGATGCCGACGCCGAACGTCATCGTGATCGAATCCGACGGCACCCGCGACATCCTCGAGGGCCTCGACGACCTCGCCGGCGTCTGCGATCCCGGCACCCGCGTCGTCGTGATCGGCAATCCCAATGACACCGCGCCCTATCGCGAGCTGGTGCGCCGCGGCGTCAACGACTACGTGATCGGGCCGGTCGAGACCATCGACGTGGTGCGCTCGATCTGCAGCCTGTTCTCGGCGTCCGAAGCCATCATCACCGGCCGCGTCATCGCCGTGGTCGGCGCCAAGGGCGGCGTCGGCGCCTCCACGGTCGCGCACAACGTGGCCTGGACCATCGCGCGCGACCTCGCGCTCGATTCCGTCGTGATCGATCTCGATCTCGCCTTCGGCACCGCGAGCCTCGACTACAACCAGGATCCGGTGCAGGGCATCGCCAACGCGGTGCTGTCGCAGGACCGGCCGGATACGGCGCTGATGGAGCGCCTGCTCGCCAAATGCACCGAGCGCCTCAGCCTCCTTGCTGCGCCTGCCACCCTTGACCGTGTCTACGATTTCGGCGCCGAAGCATTCGACGCCGTGTTCGACACCCTGCGCATGACCACACCCTGCATCGTGCTCGACGTCCCCCATCAATGGTCGGGATGGACGCGGCGCGCGCTGGTCAATGCCGACGACATCGTGATCGTGGCCGAGCCCGATCTCGCGAACTTGCGCAACACCAAGAACATGCTCAACGTGCTGAAGGCGGCGCGGCCGAACGACCGTCCGCCGCTCTACTGCATCAACCAGGTCGGCATGCACAAGCGGGCGGAGATCGAGGTCAAGGCGTTCGTCAAGACGATGGAAAGCCCGCCACTCGCGGTGATCCCGTTCGATTCGAAGCTGTTCTCCACCGCGGCCAACAACGGCCAGATGATCGCCGAGGTCTCGAAGAGCCACCGCACCACCGGGCTGTTCCAGAACATGGCGAACCGCCTCGCCGGACGCGGCGAGGTGAAGAAGCCGAAGCGCTCGCTGTTCGGACCGCTGTTGAAGAAGCTGAAGGGCAGGACGGGACGCGGCTCCGCCCCGCATCGCAAGGCGTCGTAGGCGCAGACCGGCGGCGGGTTATTTCTCCGCCCGCTGCTGCTGCTTCGCCAGCAATTGGCGTAGCGCCGTCACCTTCGCCGCGGCCTCGGCCGGCGGCAGATCGGCCTTCACGATGGTCTCGGCCTCGGCCAGCTTTCCTTGCAGTCCCAGCACGAGGGCCAGATTGGCCCGGACGCGCGCAGCGGCAGGGTTGCGTTCATGCGCGCGGCGCAGCGTCTCCTCGGCCCGGGGCAGATTGTTCTGGAGCATGTAGGACAGGCCGAGATTGGACAGCACCTGCGGCTCGTCGGGCACGATCTTGAGCGCGGCGGCGTAGTATTGCTGCGCTTCCTCGTTGCGGCCGAGCTGGTCGAGCGCCGCGCCCTGCGCCGACAGGATGTGCCAGTCGGGATCCTCCGGCGTGTGCGCGCGGCTCAGCACGTCGAATGCCTGCTGGAAATTGCCGCTGTCGGCGAGCGCTCGGCCATAGCCGGCGAGCAGCGCCTTGTTGCTGGAATGGGCGAGCACGGCCTGTTCCAGCACCGCGACCGCCTGCGCACGCTGGCCGGTCTCGCGCAGCGCCTTGCCGTATTCGAGCGCGACGTTGGGATCGCTCGGCCTGGCGCGATAGCGCTCGCGCAATGCGTCCATGTCCGGCTTCGGATCCGCCTTGGCCGCCGGTTCGGACTTGCCGCCGAGCGCGCCGGTCACGTCGTCCAGGCTCATGGTCTGGCAACCGCCGAGGACAAGCACCAGGAGCGCGGGAAGCAGCAATCTCGCCGGGGGAGAGGCAAGGGACGAACGCTTGGACATACTCTGATCACTCGGCGACTGATCAGGGATGCTTACCGATTAACGCTAAAGTCCCGTTAAGGACGCGGTTGCCCGCGTCTCAATCGGTGAATTCGGCACCGAATTCGCAGCCGATGCGCCAGCGCAGGCGGCATTGGCGGGAATAATCCGGCGCGAAGATGATGGTGAATTGCGGCGGCACTTCCAGAAATTCCGCCACCACTTTCACGCCCCCGTCCGAGATATCCGTGATCGTGCAGTCCCGTGGCAGCGAGCCCGCACCAAAATGAATCTTGGCGAGCCGGCTGCACACCCGACGTTCGGTTCTCCGGCGATTTGCAAGCATTTGAATTGTTCACCCGTTAGACCACGGCCCATCCCGCACCCCTAGCAATAGCGAACATTCGTTGGGATGTGCTGAGCGGGGCCGTTCGCATTCGAGGCGTAGTGTCGGCACCGCGTTTACGAGTGGTTAGGGTTTGCCGGGCCGCCGCTGATGTTCCCGTATTGTTCTTGCGAAGGCCGCCATGCTCTGCTACCCTCGATTGTGCGAGAGGCAGGGCTGGTTCGGGCATGGTTCAGCGGGTTTCTACCGTCGCCTTTGAGGGGATCGAGGCCCGCGCGGTCGACGTGCAGGTGCAGGTTGCGCCGGGCCTGCCGGCCTTTGCCATCGTCGGCCTGCCCGACAAGGCGGTGTCCGAGGCGCGCGAGCGGGTCCGCTCGGCGCTGATCGCATCAGGCCTGGCGCTGCCGGCGCGGCGGATCATCGTCAATCTGGCGCCGGCCGACGTCCCGAAGGAAGGCAGCCATTACGACCTGCCGATCGCGCTCGGGCTGATGGCGGCGATCGGGGCTATTCYGCCGGATGCGCTGACGGGCTTCACGGTGCTCGGCGAGCTCGGCCTCGACGGCTCGATCGCGCCCGTTGCCGGCGTTCTTCCCGCCGCGATCGGCGCCAATGTGCGCGAGGAAGGATTGATCTGCCCGGCGGCGTGCGGCTCGGAAGCCGCGTGGGCGAGCCCGGACATCCAGATCGTTGCGGCACGTTCGCTGATCCAGATCGCCAACCATTTCAAGGGCACGCAGGTGTTGTCGCGGCCCTCGCCCAAGGTGCATGAAGCCGCCGCCTCGCCGCTCGACCTGCGCGACATCAAGGGCCAGGAGAGCGCCAAGCGGGCGCTGGAGATCGCAGCCGCCGGCGGCCATCATCTGCTGATGATCGGCGCGCCCGGCGCGGGCAAGTCGATGCTGGCGGCGCGGCTGCCCTCGATCCTGCCGCCGCTGTCGCCGGGCGAATTGTTGGAAGTCTCGATGATCGCGTCCGTTGCCGGCGAAATCGAAGGCGGCGCGTTGACGGCGCGGCGACCGTTCCGCTCGCCGCATCATTCCGCCAGCATGGCCGCGCTCACCGGCGGCGGCATGCGGGCCAAGCCCGGCGAAATCTCGCTCGCGCATCAGGGCGTGCTGTTCCTCGACGAGCTGCCCGAATTCGATCCGCGCGTGCTGGATTCGCTGCGCCAGCCGCTGGAGAACGGCGAGGTCTCGGTCTCCCGCGCCAATCACCGCGTCACCTATCCGGCGCGCTTCATGCTGGTCGCCGCGATGAATCCGTGCCGTTGCGGCAATGCGTTCGAGCCGGGCTATGCCTGCAAGCGCGGCCGCATCGACCGCTGCACCGGCGATTACCAGGCGCGCATCTCCGGCCCGTTGATGGACCGCATCGATCTGCGCATCGAGGTGCCTGCGGTGACCGCGGCGGATTTGATCCTGCCGCCGCCGGCGGAAGGCTCGGCCGAGGTCGCCGCGCGCGTCGCGGCGGCGCGCGACATCCAGCTTGCGCGCTACGCGGATGCGGGCATGCCCAACGTCCGCACCAATGCCGAGGCCCCTGCCTCGGTGCTGGAGGAGATCGCCAAGCCCGACGCGCAGGGGCAAAAACTGCTGCGCGATGCGGCCGAGACCATGCGGCTGTCGGCACGCGGCTATCACCGCGTGCTGCGGGTGGCGCGCACGCTCGCCGACCTCGACGGTGCCGACAAGATCGGCCGGCTGCATCTCGCCGAAGCGCTGTCCTACCGCGCACTCGCGGAGGATGTGCGGCAGTTGGTCTGATCCTTCCGCGCATCAACCCGGCGGTAACGAGTTTCCTTTACGCTCTGCAAACCATAAGGCCCACAAGTCCCCGCCACGAGTTCCCTCGGGCCCGGCGAGTAGCGTGTCATGTTGCGTTTCAAGATCCTGGCCTCGGTTGTTCCCCTGTTGGCGGCCGCGGTGTTCGCCCGCGCAGAGATCGGATCGGTCTCGCATCCCTGCATCGCGCTGGGCGAGACCTCGGTCGAGCTCACGTCGCTGTTCTGGACCGCCGGCGTGCATGTCGCCTTCACCGAAGATCCGGCACGGGCCACGGTGCGGGTCCAGATCACCGACGATGCCGACGCCGCGGACTTTGCGGTGGTGGACGACGGCCTCGGTTCGGAGCCGGACTCCTGCCAGGCCAATCCGTCGACACGCCTTGTCACGATTGCCGCGCAGCCCGTCGATGGCGGTCCGGTGATCTATCTCTCCACCGAGGGACCTGCGGATTACCGCATCTATGTGCGCTCGAAGACCTTCTCGCAGCGCGATGCTGCGGCCCTGATCGTCGGCGCCCGCGGCGGCCAGCGCCACCTCCAGGCCGCTTCGCTGTGAGCCGTTAACACCTCGTCAACCCTGTTTGGAGGCGGCGCCAAAACCTCAAACTGTTCGCARGGTCGATAGGCACATCGTCGCAGCGGGCGCTCACAGGGTTTCGGGTAAGGGTCGGTGGCGATGGGTCGGACGTTCCGGATCAAGGTGCGCATGCGCCGCTTCAGGCGCCGCTATCCCAAGATCGCCTTCGCCATCCGCTCGTTCATCATCTTCTCGGCGACGTTCGGCGGCGCCTTCGGATTCATCGCCGGCAGCCGGTCCGAGAATTCCGGTTACGACCCCAATGCATTCGCGATCGGCGCAAGCTTCCTGTTCGCGCTCGCCTGCCTTGGCCTGGCGACGCTGAGCATGCGGCTGCGCTTCGTCAACAAGCGGCTGCGCACGCTGGCGGCCCACAATGAAGCGCTGATCGACCGCAATTGGGAGCTGAAGGAAGCCGAAGAGCGCGCCCGCAGCCTGTTCGAGTCGCAAGGCGATTTGATCGTGCTGCGCGACCATCAGGGCCGCATCACCTTCGCCAACGATGCCTATTGCGCGCTGGCAGGACAGCCACGCGGCGCGCTGGTCGGCACGCGCTTTGATTTCGACGTGCTGGAGCAGGGCGAGAGCGCACGCGAGAGCAACGGCACGCGCATCCATGACCAGAAGATTGCGACGCCGGTCGGCGGGCGCTGGATCGCCTGGCGCGAGGGCTTTGTGCGGCTCGATGCCGGCCAGCCGGCCGAATTGCAGAGCGTCGGGCGCGACGTCACCGACCGCACCGAGACCGAGCGGGCGCTGTCGGAGGCGCGCGACCAGGCCAACGCCGCCAACCGCGCCAAATCGCGCTTCCTCGCGATGGCCTCGCACGAGATCCGCACCCCCCTCAACGGCATCATCGGCATGGGCGGACTGCTGCTCGACACCACGCTGACGCCGGAGCAGACGACCTATGCCAGGGCGGTGAAAACTTCGGGCGAAGCGCTGATGGCGCTGATCGAGGAACTGCTCGACTATTCCAAGATCGAGGCCGGCAAGCTCGATCTCGACCAGCGCCCCTTCGCGCTCTCGACGCTGATCGAGGAAATCACCGAGCTGCTGGCGCCGCGCGCGCAGGCCAAGACTCTCGAGATCGCCGCCTATGTCGACGAACGCCTGCCGCTGGAAGTCGTCGGCGACGCCGCGCGGCTGCGCCAGGTGCTGCTCAACCTTGCCGGCAACGCCATCAAATTCACCGCGAGCGGCGGCGTCGCGCTGATCGTCGAGCCCGGGATCTGGCCGAACGAGATCAGTTTTCTGGTGCGCGATACCGGCATCGGGATCGCGCCCGAAGCACAGTCGCGCATCTTCCGTGAATTCGAGCAGGCCGACGACCGCGTCGCGCGCACCTATGGCGGCACCGGGCTTGGGCTGGCCATCAGCGAGCGCATCGTCAAGCGCATGGGCGGCCGCATCACGCTCACGAGCGAGCCGGGCAAGGGCTCGACCTTCGAGGTCGCGATCCCGCTCGTGCCATCGCAAGGAGGCGCGGGACAGACGGCATTCCCGAGCCCCGACCTCGCCGGCAAGTCGATCCTGCTGATCGCCGACGGCATCGAGGCCTCGCTGATCGCACTGAGGCTGGAGCGCTGGGGCGGCCAGACCTGCACAGTCTCGGATGCCGCCGTGGCCGAGGCGCTGCTGCCGGAACGCTCGTGGCACGCGGTGCTGATCGACCGTGCGCTCGGCGCCGGCGTCGCCGACCGCCTGGGCGAAGCGGCCCGCGCACATGCGACGCAGCGCCTGGTGCTGCTGACATCGAGCTCGCGTCATGAAAAGCTCTCACCGGCTTTCACCGGCTTTCTGGTGAAGCCACTGCGCGCGGCCTCGCTCGCCGCACGCCTGGCGCTGGCGCCGGAAATCGCCTCGCCCGATCTCGCCCCGGAGCCTGCCGAACCCGCAGCCAGCGGAACGCCGGCGAAGGGCCTCTCGATCCTGGTCGCCGAGGACAACGAGATCAACGCGCTGTTGATGCGGTCGCTGCTGACAAAGCTTGGCCACCGCGTCGTGATCGCGGTCCATGGCGAGGCGGCGCTGGAATCCTGGCTCGCCGCTTCGTCGGCCGGCACGCCCTATGATCTCGTGCTGATGGACATCCAGATGCCGCAGCTCGACGGCATCGAGGCGACCAAGCGCATCCGCGCGCATGAGGCCGCCGCCGGCGGCCGCCATACGC
>NZ_JBFULT010000081.1:0-18175 GCF_054049755.1 Bradyrhizobium sp. P5_C11_2 | reverse complement strand
ATGAAAAAACCCCGTCCAGGCGGCGGGGTTTTCGAAATTTAGCTCGCGATGACGAAGCCTAGTTAGCGCGCGCAAAAATCCGAGGTCCCCGGAAGGGGGCCTTTTTTCGAGACGCGTGCGCACGACTTCGTGATCATTGGCAAATGATGAGGGGGACGCGTGGAACTGTCAATACACGCGGAAAGCGAAAGCCGAATTGTCAGAAAAAAAGCCGGGCTCGAACGAGCCCGGCTTAAGGTATTGGCCACGTGAGGCCGACACAATCACCTTCCAAGAGGGATTACTGAACTCCCGCGCCACTGGAGGAGGGGGACAAATGCGCAACGCGAAGGCTCAGCGTGGAAACATTATGGGCTCGCCTCGCGCCATGCATCAACCGTCCAAGCCGCATGYCAGACATGCGGAAATCAGGACGGCCAGCGCTGCGCCTTGCTCACCACGAAGTCGCGGAACACCTGCACGCGCGCGACCGTTTTCAATTCCTCGGGATAGACGAAATACGTATCGAGCTGGATCGAATCCGACTCGCCGAACAGTTGCACCAGGCGGCTCTGCTCCTCGATCAGGTAATCCGGCAGCGCGGCAATGCCGAGGCCCTGCTGGCAGGCGCGCACGAGGCCGAGGATGTTGTTCACCCTGAAATAGGCCTCGCGCGGACCCGAGCCGTTGCGGCCGGCTTCGACCAGCCAGTTGCGGTTCTGAAGATGCGGCGCGAAGTTGCCGTCGGAGAGCGTGATGATGCGGTGGGAGTCGAGCTCCTCCAGCGTCCGCGGCGTGCCGAAGCGCTTGATGTAGTCCGGCGAGCAATAGGCGTGGAAGCCCATCGCGAACAGCTTGCGCTGGATGAGGTCCGGCTGCGTCGGCTTGCGGGTGCGGATCGCGACGTCGGCCTCGCGCATCGACAGGTCGAGTTCCTCGTCGGTGACGATCAGCGAGATCCGGATCTCCGGATAGAGCGCGGTGAATTCGCCGAGCCGCGGGATCAGCCAGTTGATGCCGACGCCGGGCGTGGTGGTGATCTTGAGATCGCCGCTCGGCCGCTCGCGGCTGTCGGTGAGTTTGGCGCGCGCCGCCTGCAGCTGCATGAACACGTCATGCGCGGTGCGGAACAGCAGGTCGCCCTGCTCGGTGAGGATCAGGCCGCGGGCATGGCGGTGGAACAGCGAGACCGAAAGCTCCTGCTCCAGTGCCGAGACCTGGCGTGAGACCGCTGATTGCGACAGGCCGAGCTGCTCGCCTGCATGCGTGAAGCTGCCTGCTTCCGCCGCCGCGTGAAATACCTTCAGCTTGTCCCAGTCCATATCGGTAAATCCGTCGCGTGTTCGAGGCATGATCTTTATTCCGCTGCCGCGCGCTCGCTGGCGCGCAGGGCCAAGAATCGTTCGGCTTCGAGTGCTGCCATGCAGCCGAGGCCTGCGGCCGTCACGGCCTGGCGATAAGTCTCGTCGGCGACGTCGCCGGCGGCGAACAGGCCGGGCACCGAGGTGGCGGTCGAGTTCGGGGCGACCTCGACATAGCCCGACGGTTTCAGCTTGACCTGGCCCTTCACCAGCTCGGTCGCCGGCGCATGGCCGATGGCGATGAAGACGCCGTCGGTCGGCACATTGGTCAAGGCACCGGTCTTGACGTTCTTCAGCCGCACATGGGTAACCTTGTTCGGGTTCTCGGTGCCGCAGATCTCGTCGACGGCCGAATCCCAGACCACCTTGATCTTCGGGTGCTTGAACAGACGCTCCTGCAGGATCCGTTCGGCGCGGAAGTGATCGCGACGATGCACGATGGTGACCTGCGAGGCATGGTTGGTGAGGTACAGGGCTTCCTCGACCGCGGTATTGCCGCCGCCGACCACCAAGACGTTCTTGCTGCGGTAGAAGAAGCCGTCGCAGGTGGCGCAGGCCGACACGCCGCCGCCCTGGAATTTCCCTTCGGACGGGAGCCCGAGCCAGCGCGCTTGCGCGCCGGTGGCGAGGATAACGGTGTCGGCGAGATAGACGTCGCCCGAGTCGCAGGTGAGGCGGAACGGCCGGTACGCAGTCTCCAGCTTGGTGACCAGGTCGGAGACGATCTTGGTGCCGACATGGACCGCCTGCTTCTCCATCTGCTCCATCAGCCAGGGGCCCTGGATCACGTCGGCGAAGCCCGGATAATTCTCGACGTCGGTGGTGATGGTGAGCTGGCCGCCCGGCTGGATGCCCTGGATCAGGATCGGCTCGAGCATCGCACGCGCGGCGTAGATCGCCGCTGTGTACCCGGCAGGGCCGGAGCCGATGATGACGACCTTTGCATGGATAGGGGCGGACATGTTCACGGACGCCTTTCACGGGGGATTGCAGCGCGGGCGCGGACAGTGCCGGGAGGCCTCGCGGAGGCGCTGAAATATCAGAGCCAATCTAAGCCTTCTGGTGAGCCATGCAAGAATTGCATTCCCAATCAGCGGAATTTTCCAAYAGGGAACAAAAGTCGATTGCGCTGCACGCGCAATAAAATTGCGCACCCGGCCGGGACTCGGCTATGAGGATTGCGAGAAACCCACCCGATACCGCCGCAAGGCCAGGAGTTCCAATCACGTGTCGCGGAACCTAGACGAGATCGACCTCAAAATTCTCGCCGAGATCCAGGCCGACGGTCGAATCACCAATGTCGAGCTGGCCAAACGGGTCGGCATTTCGCCCCCGCCCTGCCTGCGCCGCGTCCGGGCGCTGGAGGAGGAGGGCTATATCCACGGCTACCGCGGGCTTTTGGACGCGCGAAAGCTCGGTTTTGACGTCACGGTGTTCGCCGCCGTGCACCTCTCCAGCCAGGCCGAGGCGGACTTGCGCGCCTTCGAGGAGTTCGTCCGCGCCGAGCCGCTGGTGCGGGAGTGCTGGATGCTGTCGGGCGAGGTCGACTTCATCCTGAAATGCGTCGCGCCCGACATGGCGACCTTCCAGGATTTCGTCACCCACCTGACCGCAGCACCTCATGTGCGCAACGTGCGGACGTCGCTGGTGCTGCATAATTCGAAGTACGAAGCCGCCGTGCCGCTGGACGTGAGGGGGCGAAGGTAGCGCGCTGCATCTTCTCCCTCTCCCCGTTCTTACGGGGAGAGGGTTGGGCTGAGGGGCTGCCTCCGCAATCACGGTGAGAGTTGGACTCGCGGAGACTCCCCCTCACCGAAAATTCAAGCTGCGCTCGAATTTCCGGCCTCTCCCCGCAGGCGGGGAGAGGCGAAGAGTCACCGCCGCAGCGCATCCAGGCTCACCGGACCGCTGCCGGCGGAGGCGAGATAAAGGCAGGCGAAGCAGAACAGGATTGCCAGCGTGCCGTCGTTGACGAGCGGGAAGAAGCTGTGCGGCAGGTGTTCGATGAAATAGGCGAAGGCCATTTCACCGGAGAGAATGAAGGCGACAAACCGCGTCAACAATCCCAGCATCAGAAGGCCGCCGAGCACGAGCTCGATCATGCCGGCGACGCCAAACAGCGAGAGCGGCGTGACCTCGGCGAACATCTCGACGGGCGGAAACTTGAACAGTTTTGCCACGCCGAACTGAAACAGCAGCAGTCCGGTCACGAACCTGAACAGGCTGAGCAGGTAGGGTTGGCTCTGCGCGGCGATACGGTCGATGTCCATCGTGTCCTCCCTTGGGCCTCGGCGTGTGGCGACGCCGAGCATGACGGAGACGCGAGGCGTTCACAATCGCGGGTAGAAACCGGCAGACACGAAAAAGGCCGCGCGGGGCGCGGCCTTTTCAACACGTCATCAGAGCTGACGGCAAATCCTTACCGCCACTCCACCTTGGTGATCTCATACGCCTTGGCGCCGCCGGGTGCGTTGACCTCGACGGTTGAACCTTTCTTCTTGCCGATCAGGGCGCGCGCGAGCGGCGAGGTGATGGAGATGCGGCCCTTCTTGGCATCGGCCTCGACCTCGCCGACGATCTGCCACACCGCCTTCTTCTCGGTGTCCTCGTCGACCAGCGTCACGGTGGCGCCGAACTTGATGGTGTCGCCGGACAGCTTCGAGATGTCGATGATGTCGGCGCGCGCGAGCTTGTCCTCGAGCTCGGCGATACGGCCCTCATTGTGGGACTGCTCTTCCTTCGCGGCATGATATTCCGCGTTCTCCGACAGGTCTCCGTGCGAGCGCGCCTCCGCGATGTGCTCGATGATGCGCGGACGGTCCTCCGACTGGCGCTTCTTCAATTCTTCCCCGAGCGCGGCAAACCCGCCCGCTGTCATCGGAACCTTTTCCATCTTCTCTCTCGTCCTTCGATCGTGCGCCCCAAATCGCGTATGGGCGCCCGAAACCTTGATTCGTCGGTCTGCCGGGGCTCAAGACACGGGCCGCCGGATGTCGACAGATAGGGGCTTGGCAACGGAACAGAACTGCCACACGCCCGGACAGTTCCTCCGGCCATTGTGGCTTCATCGCCAGTCACTTAGCGGAGGCTTTGCCCCCGCTAATGATCAGGTGTCCGAAAAATAGCTCTGCAGGGTACGAACCTCAAGGTCCCCGCCCAGATAGGCCCGGATGCCCTGCGCGGCCGCCACGGCCCCGGAAAGAGTGGTGTAATACGGCACTTTATGCAAGAGGGCCGCACGCCGCAGCGACCGGCTGTCGGCGAGCGCCTGCGGGCCTTCGGTGGTGTTGAAGACCAGCTGGACGTCGCCATTGGTGATGGCGTCGACGATATGCGGCCGTCCCTCCAGCACCTTGTTCACCTTCTCGGTCGGGATGCCCTGGTCGGTCAGGAAGCGTTGCGTGCCCGACGTCGCCAGCACCTTGAAGCCGAGCGAGTGCAATTCGCGAACCGCCTCGGCGATGCGCGTCTTGTCGCTCTCGCGTACCGAGACGAACACCGTGCCCTTGCGCGGCACCCGCGTGCCGCCGCCGAGCTGGCTCTTGGCAAAGGCCACCGCGAAGGAGCGGTCGATGCCCATGACCTCGCCGGTCGAGCGCATTTCCGGACCCAGCACGGTGTCGACGCCGGGGAAGCGGGCGAATGGAAACACCGATTCCTTCACGCCGACATGCTTGAAGTCGGCCTTCTTCAAGTTGAAGTCGGCGAGCCTCTCGCCGGCCATGATGCGCGCGGCGATCATTGCGACCGGCGTACCGACCACCTTGGCGACGAACGGCACCGTGCGCGAGGCGCGCGGATTGACTTCGAGCACGTAGATCTCGCCGTCCTTGATGGCGTACTGCACGTTCATCAGGCCGACGACGTCGAGGCCGAGCGCCAGCTCACGCGTCTGCCGCTCCAATTCCTCGATCATCTTGCCATCGAGCGAGTGCGGCGGCAGCGAGCAGGCGCTATCGCCGGAATGGATGCCGGCTTCCTCGATATGCTCCATGATGCCGACGATGAAGGTGTCCTTGCCGTCGCAGAGACAGTCGACGTCGATTTCGGTTGCGTCCGACAGGTAGCGGTCGAACAGCAGCGGGTTCTTGCCGAGTACGGTGTTGATCTGCCCAGTCTTGTCGTTCGGGTAGCGCGCCTTGACGTCGGCCGGCACCAGCTCCGGCAGCGTGCCGAGCAAATAGTCGCTGAGCTGGTTCTCCTCGCGGATGATCTGCATCGCGCGGCCGCCGAGCACGTAGGACGGGCGCACCACCAGCGGCAGGCCGAGATCGGTCGCGACCAGGCGGGCCTGCTCAACCGAATAGGCGATGCCGTTCTTCGGCTGCTTCAGGCGGAGCTTGTCGAGCACGCGCTTGAAGCGGTCGCGGTCCTCGGCGAGATCGATCGCGTCGGGCGAGGTGCCGAGGATCGGCACATCGGCGGCTTCCAGCGCACGCGCCAGCTTCAGCGGGGTCTGGCCGCCGAACTGCACGATCACGCCGTGCAGCGTGCCGTTCGTGCGCTCTTTCGCGATGATCTCCAACACGTCCTCGGCGGTCAGCGGCTCGAAATAGAGCCGGTCCGCGGTGTCGTAGTCGGTCGACACCGTTTCCGGGTTGCAGTTGACCATGATGGATTCGTAGCCGGCGTCATGCAGCGCGAAGCAGGCGTGACAGCAGCAATAGTCGAACTCGATGCCCTGGCCGATGCGGTTCGGCCCGCCGCCGAGGATGATGACCTTCTTCTTGTCGGACGGCGTGCTCTCGTCGGCCGGCGCGCCGGCGAACGGCGCCTCATAGGTCGAATACATGTAGGCGGTGGGGGAGGCGAATTCGGCAGCGCAGGTGTCGATGCGCTTGTAGACGGGACGGACGCCGAGCGCGTGGCGCTTCGCCGTCACCGCGGCCTCCGTCGTCTCCGCGAGCACCGCAAGCCGTGCGTCTGAGAAGCCCATGGTCTTGAGCGATCGCATGGCGAAGGCGTTGCCCGGCAGGCCGTTCTTGCGGACCTTCTCTTCCATGTCGACGATGCCGCGCATTTCGCTGAGGAACCACGGATCGATCTTGCAGGAGTTGAAGATGTCCTCGTTCGACCAGCCAAGCCGCATCGCCTGGGCGACCTGGAGCAGCCGGTTCGGCGTCGGCGTGCCGAGCGCGGCGCGGATCGCGTTCTTGTCGTCGTGCTGGCCCAGTCCCTCGATCTCGATCTCGTCGAGCCCGGTCAGGCCGGTCTCGAGCCCGCGCAGCGCCTTCTGCAGGCTCTCCTGGAAGGTGCGGCCGATCGCCATGACTTCGCCGACCGATTTCATCGACGTGGTCAGCGTGGTCGATGCGCCCGGGAATTTCTCGAAGGCAAAGCGCGGAATCTTGGTGACGACGTAGTCGATGGTCGGTTCGAACGAGGCCGGCGTCGCGCCGCCGGTGATGTCATTGGCGATCTCGTCGAGCGTGTAGCCGACCGCGAGCTTGGCCGCGACCTTGGCGATCGGGAAACCGGTGGCCTTCGAGGCGAGAGCCGACGAGCGCGACACGCGCGGATTCATCTCGATGACGACCATGCGGCCGTCCTCCGGATTGACGCCGAACTGCACGTTGGAGCCGCCGGTCTCGACGCCGATCTCGCGCAGCACCGCCAGCGAGGCGTCGCGCATGATCTGGTATTCCTTGTCGGTCAGCGTCAGTGCCGGCGCCACCGTGATGGAATCACCGGTGTGCACGCCCATCGGATCGAGGTTCTCGATCGAGCAGACGATGATGCAATTGTCCTTCTTGTCGCGCACCACCTCCATCTCGAACTCTTTCCAGCCGAGCACGGATTCTTCGATCAGCACTTCGTTGGTCGGAGACGCGTCGAGACCGCGCTCGATGATGTCGAGGAACTCTTCCTTGTTGTAGGCGATGCCGCCGCCGGTGCCGCCCATCGTGAAGGAGGGACGGATGATCGCGGGCAGGCCGATCTCGGACAGCGCCATCAGCGCCTGGCCGAGCGCGTATTCCTGGTAGCGCTTGCGGCGGTCACTTTCGCCGAGCGTCCATTGCCGCTCGAGCTCTTCGAGCGCGGCACCCGACGCCTTCGCGCGTTCGGCCTGGTACTTGTCGCGAAAGGATTTCTTCAGCTCGGAGGCGTTGGCGAGCCGCGACTTCGGCGTCTCGAGCCCGATCTTGGTCATGGCCTCGCGGAACAGCTGGCGATCCTCGGCCTTGTCGATGGCGTCGGCGGTGGCGCCGATCATCTCGACGTCGAATTTCTCCAGCGTGCCCTGGCGGCGCAGCGACAGCGCGCAGTTCAGCGCGGTCTGGCCGCCCATGGTCGGCAGCAGCGCGAAGCCGCCGGGAATGACGTGACGTTCCTTCTCGATGATCTTGGCGACGATCTCGGGCGTGATCGGCTCGATATAGGTCGCATCGGCCAATTCCGGGTCGGTCATGATGGTGGCCGGGTTGGAATTGACGAGGACGATGCGATAGCCCTCTTCCTTCAGCGTCTTCACCGCCTGCGTGCCCGAATAGTCGAACTCGCAGGCCTGGCCGATCACGATGGGACCGGCGCCGATGATCAGGATGGTGGTGATGTCTGTACGTTTGGGCATCAACTCTCGCCGGACTGGAATTTAGGCACAAAAAAAGGGCGCGCTACCGCGCGTCCCCTGTGGCCGAGAGCGCGGTGGTCTCCCTCGCGCGCGGGTGGGTCTTAGACCAGTTTTCGGGGCGGCGAAACCCCGAAAAACGCCCATCAACCGGCAATTTTGACCGGTTTTGGCCGCGCCTGCCAGCCACGGGCGAGATGCACCAGAAGCGAGGCCGCAACGCTCGATCCGCCGATCCAGCCGAGGTCGCTTGGCGAGAGGGTGGCCAGCACGGCGCCGCCGAGCGCCCCGCCGATGGCGAAGCCGAGATACATCGCCGACGCGTTGAGCGAGAGTGCGATCATCGAGGCCTGCGGCTCGATCCGGATGATGCCGGCGATCTGGGCCGGATAGAACGCCCAGCCCGAGATGCCCCAGAGGAAAATCGTGCCGAGCACCGCGTAGTGCGCCTGTCCTGGCATCAGCTTCAGGACCAGCGAATGCAGGATCAGCGCGGTTGCCATGCCGGCGAGCCCCAGCGCTGCGGTCATCAGCGTGCCGAGCCGGTCGGCCAGGACGCCGCCGAGCATGTTCCCGATCGCGGCCGCGCCGCCGAACACCAGCAGCGCAAGGCTGATCTGCGAGGCATCGAAGCCAAGGCCGCGCAGCGGGACCGCGAAATAGGTGAACACGGTGAAGCCGCCGAGCGCCCACAGAATCGTAATGACGAGAGCGATCAGCACGTTGCTGTGACGCGCCACGGCCAGCCGCTCGGCCAGCGAGGCCGTGTTTCGCGGCAGGCCGCGGGGCAGGCCGAGCAGCAGGCCGGCAAGCGCCACCGCACCGATCAGGGCGACCATGGCAAAGGTCGCGCGCCAGCCGAACAGGCTGCCAACGAGATTGCCGAGGGGGACGCCGATCACGGTCGCGACCGTGAGGCCCGAGGTGACCAGCGCCACCGCGCGGCCGCGCCGCTCGGGCGCGGCGACGGCGACTGAGACGCCAAGCGCCGTGGGCATGCACAGGCCCGAGCCCAGCGCCATCAACATTCGCGAGGCCAGCAGCAGGGCGTAGTTGGACGCCATCATGGCCGCGAGGTTTCCGGCGATGAAGGTCGACAGCGCCAGCGCCAGCACGGTGCGGCGGTCGATGTTGTTCATGGCCACCGCGAGGATCGGCGAGCCCACGGCATAGGTGAGGGCGTAGGCGGTCACGAGTTGCCCGGCGGCCGATACGGAAATCGAGAGGTCGGAGGCGATCGATGGCAAAAGCCCAGCTATCACAAAGCCTTCTGTGCCGATCGCAAATGCCCCCAGGGCCAGCCAGAACACGCTCATTTGGACAAATCCTTATGTTCAACGTTTATTGAACTATCGAACGCAAACGTTTTGCTGTCAATTGGTTCAAGAACTATTGAACATTGCGGTCGCTTCGCTATGATTCGGATATGAGCCGCGCACCCCTCCATCCCACCCGCGAGCAGATCGAGCTGCCGATGGTTCTGGATTGCCTGAGCGATCCGATCCGGTTGGCGATCGTCTATCAACTCGCCCAGCAGGAACGTGTCAGCAGCGAGCTGCGCTGCGGCGACTTTTATGCGCTCAGCGGCAAGTCCAACCTCGCCTATCACTTCGCCAAGCTGCGCGAATGCGRGGTCATGCAGACGCGCGTGGCCGGGACCAACCGCTTCATGCGGCTCCGCCGCGAGGATCTGGACGCGCGCTTCCCCGGCCTGCTCGATGCCGTGATCAGCTCGGCCGCCAAGGATGCGGATCGGCTTCAGCTTCTGCCGGGGTGCGAATTGGTCGAGGCAGATTGAGCCGCGGATACAGTCCGTCTACGCTTTCGCTTCGCTCAAGCTACGCCGGACACGCTTTGCGCCTGCGTGGCTGCGCCACGCGTAGCCCCGCAGGGGCGAAGCGTGGAGACCCGGCCTGGACTTGAACCAGGATAAAGAGCGATGCACTGCTCTCGCGTGGACGCTTCCGCCACCGGGCCGTCGCGATCATTGCCTGATCGGGGTGCGACAAGCCACCTCAGCCAATTGTTATGCTTAACGCATCATGGGTGGCCGCGCGATGAAGGTCATGCGCCAGCGATTATGGCCGATATTGGTGTGGGCACGCTGGACCGCGAACCCGGCCGCGGTCAGCTTGGCGGTGATCTCGTCCTCGCTGTAGCGCTGGAGCCCGATGCGCGTCCGCAGATGACGGTAGTCCGACAGCGCGGTGCTGATCAGCCCGACCAGCGCGTCTTTCAAAAAGCCGTGACGCAGGCCGAAGCCGAGCAGCGCCATGACGTCCCGGCCCATGCCGACATCGGGCTGGAGGATGTCGCCGAGCACCAGCTTGCCGGACGGCGTCAGCAATCGCCGGATGTTGCGGAGCGCGGCATCGAGCTCCTCCGGCGTCATGTATTGCGCCACCGAGTTCATCACCGCGAGGTCGATCGACTGGTCCGGCATCTTGCGGACGTCGTCGAGCGAGCGGACGCGGATTTTCGTGTTCGGGGCAAAACGCGCGATCAGACGGCCGCGCACGCCGGGGGCGGGCTCGGCGAGAATCAGCTTGCCGCAGGCGGCCGCCACCTGGCTCGCCGACAGCGCCTCGCCGCAGGCATAGTCGAGCACGGTCGCCTCAGGCGAGGAAATGTAGCCGATGATGTCCCGCGCGATGATCTGGAAGTGCAAATCGCGATGCAGCTTGCTGACATAGATCGTATGCGTGGAGTCGTAATAATCGATCCAATCGTCCATGATATTCGAAGGCCCCGGCAAACGGTTCCGGCACAGGAACCGGCGCTGCCCGCCTGCGTTAGGGGTGCGGCGGCGCGCCGTCAATGTCCGCGTCCTAACAGGAAGGTTTCCCGTGAGCAAAGTCCCCAACAAGGTCTCGCCCGATCTCGATACGCCCACCGACCTGTCGCCCCAGGCGGTCAACAAGGTTTCGGAGGCGCTCAACGTGCTTCTGGCCGACGCGTTCGCGCTTTACCYCAAGACCAAGAATTTCCACTGGCACATCAGCGGCCGGCATTTCCGCGACTATCATTTGCTGCTCGACGAGCAGTCGGACCAGATCTTCGCCACCACCGACCAGCTCGCCGAGCGCGTCCGCAAGATCGGCGGCGCCACGCTGAAGTCGATCGGCCAGGTCGCAAAACTCCAGACCATCAAGGACAACAACGAGGACTACGTCCCGCCGCGCGAGATGCTGCGCGAACTGATGCAGGACAACAAGCATGTCGCGGCCGCAATGCGCAAGGCGCATGAGGTCTGCGACGAGGCCGGCGATGTCGCCAGCGCCAGCATCCTCGAAAACTTCATCGACGAGACCGAGCGCCGCACCTGGTTCCTGTTCGAAGCCACCCGCCAGGAAGGCAGCAACGCGGCGTAGGGGGCGTTGGGGCGCAAATGCCCCCACAACGTCGTCCCGGCGCAGGCCGGGACCCCCATACCCCCAGGGAGAAGTTGTGGCGCGAGATGCGCGTTAGCGAGTCGTCGCCAAATGACGTTTCGTGGTTATGGGTCCCGGCCTTCGCCGGGACGACACCGAGTGTGTCGCGCTACGTCGCGGTCCACAACCGCATCAGCGCGCCGTTCTTGCCCGTCACCGGATCGGCCGGCGGCCGCGCGACTTTCGGAATCGTCTTCAGCGCCTTGGCATGGTTCTCCGGCGTTGCGCGCGTGATCTCCATCTTCGATCCCGGCGGATAGGCGCCGATCACGCAGAAATCATCGCTCGCCTTGATGCATTGGTGGCCGGTGCCGGCGGGCAGGATGGCGACATCGCCGGCGGAAATCTCCAGCTCCTGGCCGTGATCGCCGCCGAAGCGGACGCGCGCGCTGCCGCGCGCGACGCCGAGCACTTCGTGCACCGTCGCGTGATAGTGCAGATAGTCGTAGACGCCGTTGCGCCAGGTCCCGCCCCAGCCGTTGGCGCCGAACAGATTTTCGATGGTCTCTTCGGGACGATCGCGGTCGAGCCTGATCGCGCGCTGGTAGACCAGGAAGGGAAGGATGCTGTTCGGCACGAGCCCGTCATCGGCGAACACGATGGCGAGCGGCTCGGCATTGTCAGGGACGACCGACATGGCTGGGCTCCTGCGTGAGCGTAGCAGGGATTAACGAGGGGCGTGAGGCGGCGTTCCTTCGTCGCCCTCCTTTGTCATTCCGGGTTCGCGCTACGCGCGCCCCGGAATGACGAAGATGCCCGGGGTGAGGCCCGGGCATGATGTCGTCGTAGCGTTCGCGTGCAAGGCTTACGCGCTCTTCTTCTGCCGCATCAGATCCGCAAAGCGCTGGAACAGATAGTGCGAGTCGCGCGGGCCGGGTGAGGCCTCGGGGTGGTACTGCACCGAGAACACCGGCCTGCCGTCGAGCTGGATGCCGCAATTGGAGCCGTCGAACAGCGAGATGTGGGTCTGCGTCGCGCCCTTCGGCAGCGTGTTCTCGTCCACGGCAAAGCCGTGGTTCATCGAGGTGATCTCGACCTTGCCGRTGGTCTCGTCCTTCACGGGATGATTGGCGCCGTGATGGCCCTGATGCATCTTCTTGGTCTTGGCGCCGACAGCGAGGCCGAGCATCTGGTGGCCGAGACAGATACCAAAAGTCGGCGTGCCCGACTTGATCACGTCCCGGATCACCGGCACGGCATATTTGCCGGTCGCGGCCGGATCGCCGGGGCCGTTGGACAGGAACACGCCGTCCGGCTTCATTGCCAGAATGTCCTCGGCCGAGGTCGTCGCCGGCACCACCGTCACCTTGCAGCCGACGCCGGCGAGCAGGCGCAAAATGTTGCGCTTGATGCCGTAGTCGATGGCGACGACGTTGAACTCAGGCTTGTCCTGGCGGCCAAAGCCCTTGTCCCACAGCCAGGGCGTCTCGTCCCAGGTGAAGCGCTGGCCAGAGGTGACCATCGGCACGAGGTCCATGCCCTCGAGCCCCGGCCATTCACGCGCCTCTTCCTTCATGCCGTGCAGGTCGAACTCGCCATTCCTGGCGTGCGCGATCACGGCGTTGGGCATGCCCTTGGAGCGGATCAGCGCGGTCAGCGCGCGGGTGTCGATGCCGGAGAGGCCGATGATGCCGCGGGCCTTCAGCCACTGGTCGAGGTGCTTGGTGGCGCGATAGTTCGAGGGATCGGTGATCGCGGTGCGCAGGATCACGCCGCGCGCGCCCGGCGTCGCGGCCATGTTCACCGTCTCGATGTCTTCCTCGTTGGTACCGACATTGCCGATATGCGGGAAGGTGAAGGTGATGAGCTGGCCGGCATAGGAGGGATCGGTGAGGATCTCTTCATAGCCGGTCATCGCGGTGTTGAAGCAGACCTCACCGACGGCATGGCCTTCGGCGCCGAGACCGAAGCCTTCGAGCACCGTGCCATCGGCGAGCACGAGGAGCGCGGTCGGTTTATGGTCCGGCCAGGCGGTATCGTTGTCATGTTGTGTCATGAGCGCGTTTCATAGTCGCCGCGAACGCCGCCGTCAAAGCGGGAAACGGCGGATTCACATGCGTTTTTGCATATTTGACAGGTCGTCTCAGGCACTTAAGCTCGGCGGAATAATTTCCGGCAAATTCCGGGGCTTGGGAGGCAATAATGGACCGGACGACCCCGATTGTGCTGGTTCCGGGGCTGGCCTCCTCGGCTCGCATCTATGCCCCCGTCATCCCGGCGCTCTGGCGGTTCGGCCCGGTGATGGTCGCCAACCATATCCGCGACGACAGCATGGCCGCAATCGGCCGGCGTGTGCTCGGCGAGGCGCCGCCGCGTTTCGCGCTCGCCGGCCATTCCATGGGCGGCTACATCGCGCTCGAGATCATGCGCCAGGCGCCCGAGCGGGTGGTAAAGCTTGCACTGATCAACACCCAGGCCCGGCCCGACACGCCGGAGGCGACCGCGCGTCGGCGCGGCCTGATGGAGCGGGCGAAGCGCGGCGAATTGCGCGCGGCGCGTGAGGAGATGTTTCCCGAACTGGTGCATCCCTCGCGCCGCGATGACGCCAGCATTCGCCGGCTCGTGCACGAGCAGGGCGAGGACGTTGGCGTCGAAGGCTATCTGCGGCAGCAGACCGCGATCATCGCACGGGTGGATTCGCGGCCGACGCTGGCGACGATCACGTGCCCGACGCTGGTGCTGACGGGCGATCAGGACAACACCATTCCCAACGCCTTCTCGAGGGAGATGGCGGACGGCATTGCCGGCGCCAAGCTCGTCGTTCTCAGGAATTGCGGACATCTGCCGCAGCCGGAGCAGCCCGAGGCGACGGCAAAGGCGCTGGTCGAATGGCTTGGAACCCAGGTTGTCTCGGAGCCGCGAACGGCCTAGATCAGGCCTCGGATATTCAAAGGGATCACGATCATGTTGCGCGACGACATCAACAATGCGGTCAAGGAGGCCATGAAGGCCAAGGAGGAGCGCAAGCTCTCCACGCTGCGCATGGTCAACTCGACCATCAAGAACGCCGACATCGAGGCGCGCGGCAACGGCAAGCCGCCGCTGTCGGATGCCGACCTGCTCGGCGTGCTGCAGAAGATGATCAAGCAGCGCCAGGAGGCGGTCGAGCTCTACGACAAGGGCGGCCGTGCCGAGCTCGCCGCGCAGGAGCGCGAGGAGATCGCGGTGATCTCGGCCTATCTGCCGAAGCAGATGTCGGATGACGACGTGAAGAAGGCGATCTCGGACGCCATTACTGAAACCGGTGCGGCCGGCATGAAGGACATGGGCAAGGTGATCGCGGCGTTGCGGGCGAAGTACGCCGGCCAGATGGATTTCGGCAAGGCCAGCGGATTGGTGAAGGCCGCGCTCTCTAGTTGAGCTGTCATTCCGGGGCGACGCGAAGCGTCGAGCTATGATGCGCAATTGCGCATCAGAGAATCCATCGTGCCACCGGCTCTGTTGCGAAATGGATTCCGGGCTCACGCCAAGAGGCGCGCCCCGGAATGACAAGGAGAGTGGGGAGCCAACCGATGACCGGCGCCATCAAACCGTTCCGCATCGCCATCAGCGACGACATCCTTTCCGATCTCAAATCGCGCCTCGCCCGCACGCGCTGGCCGGAGGCGGAGCTGGTCGATGACTGGAGCCAGGGCGCGCCGCTGAAATGGATCCGGGAGATCTGCGGCTACTGGGCTGATGGCTATGACTGGCGGGCGCGCGAGGCAAGGCTCAATCGCTTCGAGCAGTTCACGACCGCGATCGACGGGCTCGACATCCATTTCCTGCATGTGCGCTCGAAAGAGCCGAACGCGCTGCCGCTGATCATCACCCATGGCTGGCCCGGCTCGATCGTCGAATTCCAGAAGGTGATCGCGCCGCTGGTCGATCCCGTGGCTCATGGCGGCAATCCGGCGGACGCGTTTCACGTGATCTGCCCCTCTTTGCCGGGCTTCGGCTTCTCCGGCAAACCCAAGGCCACGGGCTGGGGCGTCGACCGCATCGCTGCGACCTGGGCCAAGCTGATGGATCGCCTCGGCTACGCGCGCTACGGCGCGCAGGGCGGTGACTGGGGTTCGGCGGTGACGACCTCGCTCGGTGCGCAGGATTTTGAGCATTGCGCCGGCATCCACATCACGCTCGCCTTCAACGCGGCGCCGAAGGTCGAAGGTGAGCCGACGCCGGAGGAAAAGCGCGCGCTCGCCGGCCTCAAGCATTATGTCGATCTCGACTCCGGCTATTCGAAGCAGCAATCGACGCGCCCGCAGACGCTCGGTTACGGCCTGACGGATTCCCCGAGCGGGCAGGCGGCCTGGATCCTGGAAAAATTCTGGGCCTGGACCGATTGCAACGGCCATCCCGAAAACATCTTCACCAGGGATGAGCTGCTCGACAACGTCATGCTCTATTGGGTCACGGAGACGGCGACCTCGTCGGCGCGGCTCTATTGGGAAAGCTTTGGCAAGCGCCGGACGACGCCGACGGTCAAGGTGCCGACCGGCGTCGCCGTGTTCCCGAAGGAGATCATCACGCCGGTGCGGCGCTGGATGGAGCCGAACTTCCACAACATCACGCATTGGAGCGAGATGGAGAAAGGCGGACATTTCGCCGCATTCGAGCAGCCGGAACTGTTCGTGCGGGATGTCAGGAAGTTCTTCGCGACGGTGCGGTGACTCTCACCCGTCATGCCCGGGCTTGTCCCGGGCATCCACGCCCTTAAACTCGGGGCCAACAAGAACGTGGATGGCCGGAACAAGTCCGGCCATGACGATGCTGCCGGGAAACGACCATGCTCACCGAAGCCAGAACCTACGACGAGCTCTATCGCAACTTTCGCTGGGACATCCCCGCGCGCTTCAACATGGCGGAAGCCTGCTGCGACCGCCATGCCGACGGCACGGGCCGGCTTGCGCTGGTCTATGTCGATGAGAACGGTGCGACCACGCGCACGTCCTTCGACGAGGTCGCGGAGATGTCGCGTCGCTTCGCCAATGTGCTGAAGGCGGATGGGCTCAGCCGCGGCGATCGCGTCGCGGTGTTCCTGTCGCAATCGCTGGAACTGCCGATCGTGCATATGGCGGCGTTCCGCGCAGGCCTGATCTCGATCCCGCTGTTCGCGCTGTTCGGCGAGGACGCGCTGGAATTCCGGCTGTCGAATTCGCAGGCCAAGGCGATCGTCACCGACGAGGGCGGCTGGGAGAAGCTCGCGAAGATCCGCGACCGTCTGCCGGACCTGAAGACCATTTACGTGGTCGGTGAGGCCGCGCCCGCGGGCACCAGATCATTTTGGCATGCGGTGAGGGCGGCATCGCCCGACTTCACGCTGGTTGACACCTCGGCCGACGATCCCGCCCTGATCATCTACACCTCAGGCACGACCGGCAATCCCAAGGGCGCGCTGCACGCCCATCGCGTCGTGCTCGGCCATCTGCCCAATGTCGAGATGTGCCACAACTTCCTGCCGCGCCCCGGCGACCTGATGTGGACGCCGGCGGACTGGGCCTGGATCGGCGGCCTCGTCAACGGCCTGTTCGCGTTCTGGTATCACGGCATTCCGCTGGTCGGGCATCGTGCCCGCAAGTTCGAACCGCAGGCGGCGATGCAGATGATGGCCGATCTCGGTGTCCGCAACGTCTTCCTGCCGCCGACCGCGTTGAAGCTGATGCGGCAGGCCGGCGTGAAGCATGCGGGCGTCAAGCTGCGCAGCATTTTTACGGGCGGTGAATCGCTCGGCGGCGAGCTTCTGGGCTGGGTGCGCGAGACCTTCGGCATCGACGCGCATGAGGTATTCGGCCAGACCGAGTGCAATCTCGTGATCGGCAGCAACTCCAACCTGTTTCCGATCCGCCCGGGCTCGATGKGCCGGGCGACGCCGGGCTTCGATGTCCGCATCGTCAACGACAAGGGCGAGGAGCAACCACGCGGGCAGCGCGGCATCATTGGCGTGCGCCAGCCGTGCCCGTGCACGATGATCGAGTACTGGCGCAATCCGGAGGCGACGGCGAAGAAATATGCCGGCGAATTTTTGCTGACCGGCGATCTCGGCGTGCAGGATGAGGACGGTTATTTCTGGTATGTCAGCCGCGAGGACGACGTCATCACCACCGCCGGCTACCGTGTCGGCCCCTCCGAGATCGAGCATACGCTGATGAAGCATCCGTCGGTGGCGATGGCGGCGGTGGTCGGCATTCCCGATCCGATCCGCACCGAGTCGATCAAGGCCTGGATCGTGCTGCGCCCCGGCTTCGCCGGCAGCGACGCGCTCGCGCGCGAGATCCAGGAGTTCGTCAAGGTGCAGCTCGCAGCTCACGAATATCCGCGTTTCGTCGAGTTCGCCGAGACGCTGCCGATGACCGCAACAGGCAAGGTGCTGCGGCGCGAGCTGCGGGCGAAGGGTTAGGCTCTTTCAGACAATGCCAAAGACGTCTCAAGCTGCGGGGCTTCACCGCTCCTCACTTCCGAAGCTGCACGATCTCGATGCGGCGCTGGAGCTCATGTATTACGGCTGGCGCGGGATGACGCTGGAGGCCGACGAATATCTTGCGAAGCAGGGCCTGTCGCGCCCGCACCATCGCATCCTCTACGTGGTGGCGCGTCGGCCTGATATCGCGATCGGCGCGCTGATAGAGATCCTCGGCATTTCCAAGCAAGCCCTGAATCGGCCGCTCAATCTGCTGCTGGAGCGCAGGCTGCTGACATCGAAGCGAGCACCCGAGCAGCATCGCTCCAAGTTGTTGCGCCTGACGGAGGCCGGGCGACGTATYGAGCAAAAGGCATCGGATCACGAGCGCAAGGTTTTGCGCGAGGCGTTCGATCGCGTCGGGGCGCCGGGGGCGGCGGCATGGATGGCGGTCATG
>NZ_JBFULT010000080.1:0-18239 GCF_054049755.1 Bradyrhizobium sp. P5_C11_2 | reverse complement strand
ATAGAGCGGCTCCGAAAGAGAAAGGAGCACGTTCTAGCTATCATTGAAGGCATTGAGGAACTGTACAATGATCCGTTTGCGGGTCACATGCCGAAAAATCTGAGAGGATTGCTTGTTGATCTTCCGCAGAGATTGAAGGGCGAGCCGGGGCGACCTATTGGACTCATCGTGTTTTCGCGCCGAGACAGCGTTGATGCGGCAGTTACCCAGAATCGCGCTCAGTTCAGAATCACCTACAGAGACTTTGAGCTGTCTTGGAGCGATAGCGATGTACTTGAACTTGCTGCTTGGATTGCTACTCAAGCTGGTAGTCTAGCAATCTGGAATGAAAATTTTCGGCAGCTTACCCAAGCCGAGCGCGAGAAAGAGCTTGAGCCGTTATGGGGACGGAAATTGGGGCCGGATGATCGCCCAGGTAAACGAACGGCCGAAGCGTACACCGCACCGTGGGTGCTCGCTGCCCTCTCGGACTTGCAGGGACGCTTGGTTGCACGTGATCTTGTGCGATTTTTAGCCGATGCCGCTAGCCATAAACCCACAGACGCGGAGGATACGCAGTACAGCAACCGGCTTCTTGTTCCTCGCGCACTAAAGAGCGCAATTAAGCCGACCAGCATTGCAAAGGTTAGGGAAACGGTTGAAGAAATTCGTGATCTCAAAGCGGTTTTTCAGAAATTCAGCAAGAAGGACGTTCGCGCTCCGATCGACGAAGCCGCTATCAAGTCGCTAAATCTCAAGAGTGGCGACATCACACTCCTCCGCCGGCACGGAATCTTGTTTGGCGAAGCGCCGCCGTACGAAGTGCCAGAGCTTTTTCGAATGGGCCTGAATCTGAAGCACACCGGAGCGCGGCACAGCGTCATAAATCTTCGCCGCAAATCACGACAACGGCTTGGGCTGCAGAGCTCCACTTAAGCATCCGGTGGATTAGAGACGTCAAGTTGGCGTCAATTCTCTCTGGAGCTTCTGCGCTATTGCGACTCAGCGCGCACGAACAACATTTGCTTTTGAGGCTACTAAACGGCGGCAAAGAACGTTCGGACCGTGACGTATCCAACAATAACAGGCCAAATTTAAATAAGTGAGAAATTACAATCGCTTACTGAGGAAAGATGGTGCCCAGGAAAGGACTCGAACCTTCACGGCCGTTAAGCCACTGGCACCTGAAGCCAGCGCGTCTACCAATTCCACCACCTGGGCATGCCGTTGGGGGCACGGAGGCGGTTACTACGGATCGGTGACGCGGTTGTCAATTCATGCTTGAACCGCGCCCGGGGTTGCCGATTGCGCATCGCAAAACGGCCCGATACAAGCCTCCCTCAGATCTACTCTTCCCGCAGGATTGGACCCCATGGCATCGAATCTGGAAACTCTCGTCACGGTTTTCGGCGGATCGGGGTTTTTGGGCCGGAATGTCGTCCGCGCGCTGTGCAAGCGCGATTACCGGGTCCGGGTGGCGGTTCGGCGGCCGGAACTGGCCGGATTCCTCCAGCCCTCGGGCAAGGTCGGGCAGGTCCACACCATCCAGGCGAATCTGCGCTACCCGGCGTCGGTCGAGGCGGCGGTGCGTGATTCGGATGTTGTGATCAATCTGGTCGGCATCCTCGCCGAGAGCGGCGCGCAGAGCTTTGACGCCGTCCAGGCCAAGGGCGCCGAGACGGTCGCCAAGGCGGCGGCCGCCGTGGGCGCCCGGATGGTGCATGTCTCGGCGATCGGCGCCGACGCGGAGTCGCCCTCGCGCTATGCCAAGGCCAAGGCGGCCGGCGAGGCGGCGGTGATGGCGGCGGTGCCGTCGGCCACGATCTTCCGCCCGTCGGTGGTGTTCGGGCCCGAGGACCAGTTCACCAACCGCTTTGCCGCGCTCGCCAGGATGTCGCCGGTGCTGCCGCTGGTCGGCGCGGACACCAAGATGCAGCCGGTCTATGTCGGCGACGTCGCCACTGCGATTGCGGATGCGGTCGATGGCAAGGCCAAGGCAGGCGCGACCTACGAGCTCGGCGGGCCGGAGGTGCTGACCATGCGCGAGATCATCGAGGCCATTCTGGCCATCACCGCTCGCAAGCCGATGCTGGTGCCGCTGTCGTTCGGGCTCGCCCGCTTCCAGGCCAACTTCCTGCAATTCGCGCCGAGCGCATTCAAGCTGACGCCGGACCAGGTCACGATGCTCGAGCGCGACAACATCGTCTCGGATGCGGCGAAGGCCGCAGGCCTGACGCTGGAAGGCCTCGGCATCGCCGCCGATTCGCTGGAGGCGATCGCCCCGCAATATCTCTGGCGTTTTCGCGCCGCCGGCCAGTTCCAGCGCATGAGCGTGTGAGGCTCTTTCTTCACCTCTCCCCGTAAGAACGGGGCGAGGGGGCGCACCGCCGCTGCGGCGAGCACTCGCGCGTCACACGACTTTCAAAACTTCAGCTTCTTGAACACCGCCTCCGGCAGCGTCTTGATGATCAGCATCACGAGCCGCCATTTGCCGCTGACATAGACGACGTCGGTCTTGTTCTCGACGGCCTGAAGGATCGCATCGCCCACCACGGGTGCTTCGACGGTGAGCGGGCCGATCAGCTTCATGCCTTCCGTCATTTTCGTGCGGACGAAGCCGGGTTTCACGGTGACGACGTGCACGCCCTTGCTGCTGGCGCGGGCGCGCAGGCCGGACAGGAACGCGGAGAAGCCGGCCTTGGCCGAGCCGTAGACATAGTTCGAGGCACGGCCGCGATCGCCGGCAACGGATGACACGCCGACGAGCGTGCCGCTGCCGCGCGCCAAAAACTTTTCGGCGAACAGGCCGAGGATCAGCGACGGCCCTTCGTAGTTGGAGCGCATGATCGTCGTGGCGTGCGCGAGATCGCTCTCGGCGTTCTCCTGCACGCCCAGCAGGCCGACGATCGAGATGACGACATCGGGCAATGCGGGGAGACCGCCGACGAAGCCGTCGAACGACGCGGTGTCGAGCACGTCGAATGTCCACGTGCTGCTTGTGACAGCGTAGCGCGCGCGCAGGTCGGCGGCGTCAGGCTCAAGCGCGGCGACGTCGCGACCCGCGAGGGCGACATCGTATCCCGCCTTGGCAAAGGCACGCGCCGCGGCGCGTCCGATATCGGAGGAGCCACCCAGCACCAACACAGTCTTGCGCGACGTCACGGCTGCACCTCATCAAACAGGCGTTGTGAAAGTTTCGACCGGATGTTGCCCGCGGGATCGAGCGACTTTCGGATCGCGTTGAACCGTTGCAGGGCGGGATAGCCCGCCTCGAAGGTCGCGCGTGACTGGCGCGCATCCTTGGCGAGATAGAGCCTGCCGCCGGCGGCGACGACCAGGCGGTCGATCTCGTCGAGGAAATTCAGGATGTCGCCCTTCACCGGGAAATCCAGCGCCAGCGTGTAGCCGGGCAGCGGAAACGACAGAATGCCGTCGCCCTGGCCGAGCTTCTTCAGCACCGCGAGGAAGGAGGCGTCACCGCGCCTTGCGACGCGGCCGAGGATCTCGCCGAGCACGTCGCGCGCGCCTGGCTCCGGGATCACGCATTGATGCTGGAGGAAGCCGCGCTTTCCATAGATGCGATTCCAGCCACCGATGCTGTCGAGCGGGAAGAAATAGGGGAAGATCGAAACCACATGGCTGCCGCCGGCGCGCCGCGCACCCATGCGGTAATAGAGCTCGTTGAAGGCGCGGACGCTGTAGCGGTTCAGCGTCATCGACGGCAAGTCGATGGGGATGGAGAGCCCGGGATCCCTGCCGGCCGGAAACCGATCGGCGCCGTCGGCAAGCTGGTCCGCGCCGGCGTGCTCGCCGAGATAGATCAGCGAGCGGCCGAGGTTGCTGCCGGCCGCCGCGCAATCGATCCACGCCACCGAATAGGTCGCGGAATCGCTCGCCTCGAGCGCGCGCATCGCGGCATCGAGATCGGCCGCGGAAATCACCCGCTCGCGGATCCAGCCGGTTTCGACGGTGCGCAGCCGGATCGTCGCCTCCAGGATGATTCCGGTCAGGCCCATGCCGCCGATGGTCGCAAGGAAGGCATCGGCATGGTGCTCGCGCGAGGCCTCGATGGTCTCGCCCTGCCCGGTGCGCAGCAGGATGCTCTCGACATAGCGGCCGAAGCCGCCCTCGCAATGATGGTTCTTGCCGTGCACGTCGGCGGCAATGGCGCCGCCCACCGAGACGAAGCGCGTGCCGGGCACGACGAAGGGCAGGAAGCCGCGCGGACCAAAAGTGTCGATCAGGTCCGACAGCAGCACGCCGGCTTCGAGGCGGATGCGGCCGGTCGCCGGATCGAACGACCTGACCCGGTCGAACCCGGTCATCGCCACGGTCCGGCTGGCGCCGATCGCGGCATCGCCATAGGCGCGGCCATTGCCGCGCGCCGCCGAGCCGGTCACCACGGCTTCGCCCACGGCCTCGAACGACCGCGGACGCAGCACATCGCTATCGACGACCGGGAAACGCCCCCAGCCGCTGACGAGGGTCATGGTTCAGCTCCTGTGCGAGGTGCGCGCCTTGCGTTGGAAACTGCCTACCGGTCAAAAGCTTATATTGCGTTGAGAACGCCGGTCTAACCGGGCGGCGTAGCCCGGATGAAGCGCAGCGTAATCCGGGGCCGTCAGCGCTTGTGGCACGATCCCGGATTGCGCTGCGCTCCATCCGGGCTACGGGCCATAAAGTTAACGGCCGAGCGCCAGCGCGATCAGGCCGAGCGTTCCGACGATGACGCGCCACCAGGCGAACACCACGAAGCCGTGGCGGGTGACGTATTCCAGGAAGGTCTTCAMCACGATGATCGCGGTGATGAACGACACCACGAAGCCGATCGCGACGACGCCCATGTGGTCCATCGTCATCTCGGAGCGGTTCTTGTAGAAGTCGTAGGCGAACGCGCCGATCATGGTGGGGATGGCGAGGAAGAACGAGAACTCCGCCGCCGCGCGCTTGTCGGCCCCCAGGAACATCGCGGCGACGATGCTGGCGCCGGAGCGCGACACGCCCGGGATCATCGCTATGCACTGCGCGATGCCGATATAGAGATACATCAGCAGCGGAAACCGGGTGGCGTCATGCTCGCGCGCCTTGAGATCGAGCCGATCGACCCACAACAGGATGGCGCCGCCGACGATCAGCGAGAAGCACACCACCCACGGATTGAACAGCATGCTCTTGATGTATTTGCCGGCGACCAGGCCGACGATGACCGCGGGCAGGAACGCCACCAGCACGCCGATCACGAAGCGGCGCGCATAGGCGTCGCCGGCGAACATGCCGATCGCGACATCCCACAATTTCTTGAAGTACAGCACGACGATCGCAAGGATCGCGCCGAGCTGGATCAGAACCGTAAACGAATCCCAGAAGGCACCCTCGCCGAGGCCAAAAAAGCGTTCCGCGAGCAGCAGGTGGCCGGTCGAGGAAACGGGAAGGAACTCGGTCACACCCTCGATGATCCCGAGGATCACTGCCCGTATTTCATCTGACATATTTACGGTCCATTTCGGCTGGAAAAGCGGGGCTCTTCTCGCCCATTCGCCTCTTTGCTGCAATCGCAAAATGCGCCATCACGGCCTTGCCTCGCGGTTTTGAAGGACTAGTGTGGCGCCGAACAAACATTGATGGATTCTTAAGCACCACCCAATAATCAAAGGCTGCATGTTTACGCTGTTTCATCATCCGTTCTGTCCGCATTCGCGTTTCATCCGCCTGATCGCGGGCGAATACGGGCTCGAGCTGCGCCTCGTCGAGGAGCGCAGCTGGGAGCGGCGCGAGGCATTTCTCTTGCTCAATGCCGCGGGCACCACGCCGGTCCTGGTGGACGAGGAACAGCCGCCGATACCGGGCGCCGCCATCATCGCGGAGTATCTCGACGAGGCCTATGGCGCCGAGATGGGGCCCAAGCGGCTGATGCCGGAGACGGTCACCGAGCGCGTCGAGGTGCGCCGGCTGATGGCCTGGTTCAACGAAAAGTTCTTCGAGGAAGTTTCACACCCTCTCGTCACCGAACGCATCTACAAGCGCTTCATGAACGAGGAGGACGGCGGCGGCGCGCCCTCGGCCGACGTGATGCGCGCGGCAAAAGCCAATGTGCGCTATCATCTGGCCTATATCGGCTGGCTGGCGCAGACCCGTAACTTCCTCGCCGGCGACCGGCTCTCCTACGCGGATCTCGCCGCCGCGGCGCATCTTTCGGCGATCGACTATCTGGGCGACGTGCCATGGAGCGAGGACGACGCAGCAAAGGCGTGGTACGCGCGGGTGAAATCCCGCCCGTCGTTCCGTCCGCTGCTGAGCGAATGGCTGGCCGGCGTGCCGGCGTCGCGGACCTATGTGGACCTGGATTTCTGAACCCCGATCCGGCTGAATTGAAGGCGGCGCTCGCGCGCGAGGCGCAGACGCTCGGCTTCGACTGCATCGGTATCACCGAGCCCGGCGCCATCGAAGACGCCGGAAGGCATTTTCTCGAATTCATCGCCTCCGGCGGCCATGGCGACATGGACTGGCTCGCCGCGCAGCCGGAGCGCCGCGTCGATCCGCGCGGGCTGTGGCGGGACGTGCGCTCCGTGATCATGCTCGGCGTCAATTACGGCCCCGACCAGGATCCGCTGGCGATCCTGCAACAGCGCACGCGCGCGGCGATCTCGGTCTATGCGCAGGGCGACGACTATCACGACCTGATCAAGAAGCGGCTGAAGGCCTTGGCGCGCTGGCTGGTTGCGACCGCACCGTCGGAAGTGAAGGTGTTCGTCGACACCGCGGCGGTGATGGAGAAGCCCTTGGCGCAGGCCGCGCATCTCGGCTGGCAAGGCAAGCACACCAACCTCGTCTCGCGCGAGTTCGGCTCGTGGCTGTTTCTCGGCGCGATCTACACCACGCTCGAATTGCCGCGCGACGACGCCGAGATCGATCATTGCGGCTCGTGCCGGGCGTGTCTCGACATCTGCCCGACCGCGGCATTTCCCGCGCCCTACAAGCTCGATGCGCGGCGCTGCATCTCGTACCTCACCATCGAGAACAAGGGACCGATCCCGCAAGAGTTTCGCAAAGCCATCGGCAACCGCATCTATGGCTGCGACGACTGCCTCGCCGCCTGCCCCTGGAACAAGTTCGCGCAAGAGGGCCGCGAGGCAAAACTCGCGGCGCGTGACGCGTTGCGTGCGCCTGGTCTTGCCGAGCTCGCACGGCTCGATGACGCCGCGTTTCGCGCCCTGTTCACGAAGTCGCCGGTCAAGCGCATCGGCCGCGACCGCTTCTTGCGCAATGTGCTGATCGCGATCGGCAACTCCGGCGATGCGGCGCTGGCCGAGGCGGCGCGGCGATTGCTGGATGATGCGAGCCCGCTGGTTCGCGGGGCGGCGGTGTGGGCGCTGGGGCAGCTGGTGCGGAGTGAGGAATTTGCGGCGATGAAGCTGGATATGCTCAAGCGCGAATTGGATGATGCCGTGCGTGAGGAATGGGACCTCGCCTCCTGACCCTCACTGTCATGCCCCGCGAAGGCGGGGCATCCAGTACGCCGCGGCCTTTCGATTCAATCACCGCCGTCTTTGGAATACTGGATCGCCCGCCTGCGCGGGCGATGACACCTGTTGTTGCGGTCGGCTTACGCGCATACACCCACACTTGATTTCCCCGCGCGTTCCCGCAAAGTCGCGCATCATGACAAACACGCCTTTCTTCACCCGCGACGGCGATACATTCCATCCGACGGAAGCCGCCAACGGTCCCTGGGATCCGAAATCGCTGCACGGACGCGTCATCGTCGGCCTCGTCGGCTGCGCCATCGAGGAGCGTCATTCCGGTCCTGAATTCGTGCCGGCGCGCCTCACCGTCGACATGTTCCGGCTGCCGACCATCGACAAGCCGATCGAGGTGACGACGCGGCTGGTGCGCGACGGTCTGCGCATCCGCGTGGTCGAGGCGGAGTTTGTTTCCGGCGGCGTCAGCATGGCGCGCGCCTCCTGCCAGCTGTTGCGCCGGACGCAGAATTCCGACGGCAATGTCTGGTCGCCGCCGAACTGGGACGTGCCGAAGCCGGCTGATATTCCGCCGCCGACCGATCCGCGGCTCGGCATGCACGGCAAATGGACGACGCGGCCGATCGTCGGCCATATGGGTTCGCTCGGCCCGCGCCGGCTCTGGATGAGCGAGGTGCGCGAGCTCGTCGCGGGCGTGCCGATGACACCGTTCGTGCATGTCGCCACCGGCGCCGATTTCGCAAGCCCCTTTGCCAATGCCGGCGACAAGGGGCTCGGCTACATCAACAGCGACGTGACGATCTATCTGCACCGGCTGCCGGTGACGAACTGGATCGGCTTCGAGGTGGTGAACCATCACRCCACCGACGGTGTCGCGATCGGCGAATGCTGGCTCTACGACGAGCAGGGCGCGATCGGCACCGCGACGGTGGCCGCGCTGGCGCAGCGCAAGCCGATGGCGAATCCGTCGAAGCGGTAGGGACGCCCTCGTCGTCATTCCGGGGCGCGACGAAGTCGCGAGCCCGGAATCCATAGCCACGATCGGGAGTATGGATTCCGGGCTCGCGCCAAGAGGCGCGCCCCGGAATGACGAGAGGAGAGAGCCGTGCGCCTACCCCAGATGCCGCTTCATCTCCGGCCGCGCTTTCAGTTCGGCGCCCTGCTTTCCGACGATCTTCGCAATCCGTTCCGGCGCGAACTTCAGGTCGACGAAGGCGGGTGCAGTGTTGGCGACCTCGCGATAGCTCGCGATCCTGGCGTCGCGGAGCGTCATGATCGCCACGCCCTCGAACATCGCCCGCGCGCCGTTCGCGTCCGACAGCGTCGAGCGGTAGCTGAACGTATAGCGCGCATAGAGCGTGGTGCCGTCGGACACGGGATCATGCATGTCCCAGCGGAAATCGCTCGCGGTGCGATAGAACCAGTCGTCGATCATCGCGGCGATTTTCACACGCCCTGCGAAGACGCCGTAGAACACGTCGTGATAGACGCCGTCTTCGGTGAAGAGATCCGCGAAGGCACGGCCGTTGCGCTGCTCGACGGCATCGCAGAAGGCGCGCAGCATGGCGGTGGCGGTCATTGGCGTGGCTCCTTCCCCGTTCTCCGTCATGCCCCGCCACCGGGTCTCGCCTTCGGCGAGCCCGATGACAGGCTCCGGCGAGGCATCCAGTACGCCGCGGCCCATCGGCTCAATCACGACCGCTGGTGGAATACTGGATCGTCCGCCTTCGCGGACGATGACACCGACTGTTTAGAGACACTTCACCCGAACTCCGCCACCGCGGCAAGCATGCGGGCGATGTCCTGCGGGCGCGACAGGCGATGGTCGCCGTCCTGGATCATGGTCAGCACGACGTCGTCGGCCGGCAGGCGGTGCGTCAGCGCGAAGGCGTGCTGCCACGGCACGTCCGGATCCTGCGCGCCTTGCAGGATGCGGACGGGGCAGCCGAGATCGATGGCGCTGCCGAGCACGAGGTGGTTGCGGCCCTCCTCGATCAGGTTCCGCGTGATCGGATAGGGCGAGCCGTCGCCGTATTCGGACGGTCTCAGCCAGAAGCCCTTGGTCTCGATCTCCTGCTTCACCGCGGGCGAAAATTTCTTCCACATCAGCTCTTCGGTGAAGTCGGGCGCCGGCGCGATCAGCACCAGGCCCGCCAGCGACGCCTTCGCTTGCTGTTCTCCCTGCCGCTTGCGGATTTCGCGTGCGAGCAGCAGCGCCATCCAGCCGCCCATGGAGGAGCCGATCACGACCTGCGGGCCGTCGCAGAGGCGCTCGAACACCGTCACGCTCTCCTCGAGCCAGCGCCCGATGGTTCCGTCGGCGAAATCGCCGCCGGATTCGCCGTGGCCGGAATAGTCGAACCGCACCGCGGCGCGGCCGTGCCCGCTGGCCCAGCCGTCGAGCGCCACCGCCTTGCTGCCCTGCATGTCCGACTTGAAGCCGCCGAGCCAGAACAGGCCGGGGCCGGTTCCGGCGCGGCTGCGCACCGCGATCTTGCGTGCCGAGGGGCCCTCGCCCATTTCGATGAAGTCGAGCACGGCTTCGGAAATCGCATTGGTCATGGAACGTTTACTCGGGCTGTGCGGTTTGAGGTGTCTTGGTTTGAGCTATTTTGGCCGCTTCGGCGGCATAATCGGCTATCAACCCTGTCCTTTTGGGGCGCTTGCGGAACCGGAGCAAGGTGTCTATGTCGAGCGGCGTGCCGATGGGCGTGACCAAAATGCCTCGCATTTGAGGGTTTTCGATCGCGGTACACGCGACTTGCTTGCCGGCCAACGCTTCTTCCTTCAAACTAGCCGCTTCCTTTCACAACTTTGGAGAACCACCCATTCGCCGTCCTAATAGAGCCCCGGCCCCTGCCAGCAAAGACGGGCCGCGCATCAATGATGATATCCGCAATGCGCAGATCCAGCTGATCGATCAGACCGGCGATAACAAGGGCACGGTCGAGACCGTCGTGGCCATCCGCATGGCCCAGGAAGCTGGCATGGATCTGGTCGAGATTTCGCCGAATGTCAGCCCTCCCGTCTGCAAGATCATGGACTACGGGAAGTACAAGTATTCCGCCCAGAAGAAAGCCGCCGAGGCCCGCAAGCGGCAGAAGACCGTCGAGATCAAGGAGATCAAGCTCCGCCCGATGATCGACGATCACGATTACGACGTGAAGATGCGCGCGATGCAGCGGTTCTTCGAAGAGGGCGACAAGGTCAAGATCACGCTGCGCTATCGCGGCCGCGAAATGGCGCACCAGGAAATCGGCACCAAGCTGCTGGACAAGATCAAAAGCGACGTCGCCGAACTCGCCAAGGTCGAGCAGGACGCCAGGTTCGAGGGCCGTCAGGTCGTCATGGTGCTGGCGCCACGCTGACGCCGGTTGTTCAAGTTTGAGAGTTCAACGGCCCGTCCGGATCTCCGGCGGGCCGTTTTGGTTTGTGCAGTTTGGCGGGAACATCGCTCGCGGCGAACTCGCTGCAACCTCTCCCGCTTGCGGGAGAGGTCGGCGCGAAGCGCCGGGTGAGGGCGCTCACCTCTTGGGGGGTCCTCGCTTGCGGAGACACCCTCTCCCCAACCCTCCCCCGCAGGCGGGGGAGGGAGCGCACCGTCGTCTTGGCGCCAGCTACGACCGCGTCGCCTGCCAGGTGCCCTGGCAGCGGTCGCCGGAGATGATGCCGTTCCAGGAGCCCGCGCCCACCGCACCGGCGAGCCGGCCGCCGCCACTGGCGTGGGAGGCGCCGACCGAGACATGGACCGCGACGGCGCCAGAGCGGTTGACCAGGCCCGAGACCCGGCCGCCGCCGGCGGATGACACCCGGCTGCCCGTCACGGTGAACGGAACACTGTAACCCGAGCTGCAATTGCCGCGGGTGGTGGCGAAGGTGACGTTCCAGACGCCGTCATAGCGACCGACACGGGCGTCGGCGGTCGAGGGGATGGCGGCTGCGGCGAGCACGGCAAAGAGCGCCAGGCGGCGCGGAAAGCGGACGGAGAAACACGGGAAATCGGCCATTTGGGTCCACCTCCGGGCAGGAAATGTGGGGCGATCTCGAATAGTCGGCAAGCCCGTTGCCGCGGTTCATCGTTGCCATTTGGCTCCTGCTCTGTCATAAGCCCAGCCTTCATCGCCCGGCTGATTTAAGGGCTGCCGCGGCGGTGTCCGTGCGGGTTTCGCGCTGGTTCGCAAAACCTGAGCACAATCAACGCTCTAACGAGCATTTTAGACGGCCAGCCGCCTTCACGGGCGGCATTCTGTTGTGGCCATAGGAGAGCAAAATGCCCAAGCTGAAGACCAAATCGGGCGCTAAAAAGCGCTTCAAGGTGACTGCCACCGGCAAAGTGATGCACGCCCAGCGCGGCAAGCGTCACGGCATGATCAAGCGGACGAAGAAGCAGATCCGTCAGCTCCGCGGCACCCGCGTGCTGTTCAAGACCGACGGCGACAACGTCAAGAAGTACTTCTTGCCGAACGCCTGATCGCGTCCACGATCACTGCCACCGAGCCGCGTTCCGCGCGGCAATCCGAAAACCAAAGTCATCTCTGAAGGATATTTGTCATGTCTCGCGTCAAACGCGGTGTGACCGCCCACGCCAAGCACAAGAAAGTCTACAAGGCCGCCAAGGGCTTCTACGGCCGCCGCAAGAACACCATCCGCGCCGCCAAGCCGGCCGTCGAGAAGGCCCAGCAGTACGCCTTCCGCGACCGCAAGCGCAAGAAGCGCACCTTCCGCGCGCTCTGGATCCAGCGCCTCAATGCGGCCGTGCGTCCGTTCGGCATGACCTACAGCCGATTTATCAACGGCCTCGCCAAGTCGGGCATCACGGTCGACCGCAAGGTGCTGTCGGATCTCGCGATCAACGAGCCCGCGTCGTTCCAGGCGATCGCCGAGAAGGCCAAGGCTGCGCTGGCTGCCTGAGAGGCCGCTCGCGCCGGCTGAGCAACGCAACGCTAACGGCCGGCTCCGCCGGCCTTCAGCGCTCTTCGCGAGTAGCGCTGGGCGACCTCCGCCCGGCAGAAGGCTGTGGCCGAGAGATACATCGTGCCGGACTTGTTCCGGTATTTCCGGTCGCAGACCCGCAACTCGCGCTGAAAGCTGAGCGTCTGCGGCGGCTTCAGGGCCTTGAGAAAATCGGCCTCGCACTTCTTCTCGACCGCTGCGCCGAATTGCACATCGCCGCTGGCACCGTACGCGCAGGCTTCGAACAGCTTCATGGCGCGGTCGCAGCCCGGCGCTGCGTCGAGGGCGGCGATGATGTCGTCCATCGAATTGGATTTGGCCGGGCATTCTTCGGTCGCGGCCTGCGCCGCACCCGCCAGAAGCGCCAGGGCCAGACCGGCCAGGCATGATCGCAGACGCATCGTCCTCTCCTTCGATTTCCCGTTGGTGCCAGCCATGCCAATACGGTTCAAGTCCCCGACGGTCTCCACGCTCTAGACGGCTTGACGTTCCGGCCCGGCTGCGGCCACAACCCGGCAGCCTTTTGAAAGGATCTGACCGTGTCCGACCTCGCCAGTCTCGTCCAATCCATCCTCGCGCAGATTACCGCCGCCGGCGACGAAGCCGCGCTCGAAGCCGTCCGTGTCGCCTCCCTCGGCAAGAAGGGCTCGATCTCGGCATTGCTCGCAACGCTGGGCAAGATGTCGCCGGACGAGCGCAAGACGCAAGGGGCCGCGATCAACCAGGCCAAGGACGAGGTCACCCAGGCGCTTGCTGCACGGCGCGACGTGCTGAAATCTGCGGCGCTCGATGCGCGGCTCGCCTCCGAGACCATCGACGTCACCCTGCCGCTGCGCGATGCGCCGGCAGAGGCCGGCCGCATCCATCCGCTGAGCCAGGTCTGGGACGAGCTCACGACGATCTTCGCCGACATGGGATTTTCGGTCGCCGAAGGTCCCGACATCGAGACCGACGACTACAATTTCACCAAGCTGAATTTCCCGATCGGCCATCCCGCGCGCGAGATGCACGACACCTTCTTCTTCCATCCGAAGGAGGACGGCTCGCGCATGCTGCTCAGAACCCACACCTCGCCGGTGCAGGTGCGCACCATGCTGAGCCAGAAGCCGCCGATCCGCGTGATCTGCCCGGGCCGCACCTATCGCATCGATTCGGACGCGACCCACACCCCGCAATTCCACCAGGTCGAAGGCCTCGTGATCGACAAGCACTCGCATCTCGGCCACCTCAAATGGATCCTGCACGAGTTCTGCAAGGCGTTCTTCGAGGTCGACCACATCAACATGCGCTTCCGGCCCTCGTTCTTCCCGTTCACCGAGCCGTCGCTGGAAGTCGACATCCAGTGCCGCCGCGACAAGGGCGAGATCCGCTTCGGCGAAGGCGAGGACTGGCTCGAGATTTTGGGCTGCGGCATGGTGCACCCGAACGTGCTGCGCGCCTGCGGCATCGATCCGGACGAGTACCAGGGTTTTGCCTGGGGCATGGGCATCGACCGCATCGCCATGCTGAAATACGGCATGAGCGATCTGCGCCAGCTGTTCGACAGCGACGTCCGCTGGCTGTCCCACTACGGCTTCAAGCCGCTGGAAGTCCCGACGCTCGCGGGGGGATTGAGCACGTGAACCTGAGCGCCGTCCCAGAGCAATATCGCGGCCTGCGGTCGTTCGCCTTCGGCGACGGCCCGGCGCTCGCCGACGAGTTGCTCGATCTCGTGATCCGGGGCGTCAAGACCGCGACATGCAGCACCGAGGACGAGCCCAACACCTCGACGCCGGGCGAACGCTGGATCGTGCTGGACGGACGCGGAGAGCCACGCTGCATCATCGAATCGACCGAGGTGAGCTATCGCCGCTTCGGCGAGGTCGATGCGGCCTTTGCCTTCGACGAAGGCGAAGGTGATCGCAGTCTCGACTACTGGCGCAACGCGCATCGCAACTATTTCAGTCGGCAAGGCAAGTTTCGCGAAGACATGATGCTGATGTGCGAACGCTTCCGCCTGGTCGAGGTTTTCTAGGAACGCAAAATGAAATTCACGCTCTCCTGGCTGAAAGATCATCTCGACACCGACGAGCCGCTGGACAAGCTCGCCGACAAGCTCACCATGATCGGGCTCGAGGTCGAGAACATCGAGGACAAGGCGAAGGCCCTGAAGCCGTTCACCATCGCGAAGGTGATCTCGGCCGAGCAGCATCCGAACGCGGAGCGGCTGCGCGTCTGCATGGTCGACACCGGCGACGGTGGCGCGCCGGTGCAGGTCGTGTGCGGCGCGCCGAACGCGCGCGCTGGCCTGGTCAGCGTGTTCTCGCCGCCCGGGACCTACATTCCCGGCAAGGACATCACGCTCGGTGTCGGCACCATCCGCGGCGTCGAGAGCCGCGGCATGCTGTGCTCGGCGGCTGAGCTTCAGATCTCCAACGACCATGATGGCATCATGGAATTGCCGGCGGACGCGCCGATCGGGGCTCCTTACGCCGAATGGGCCGCGCTCGGCGATCCCGTGATCGAGATCAATCTGACGCCGAACCGGCAGGACTGCACCGGCGTGCACGGCATCGCGCGCGATCTCGCCGCCGCCGACATGGGCAAGTTCAAGGATCCGACCATCAAGGCCGTGAAGGGTGAATTCCCCTGCCCGGTGAAGGTGACGGTCGAGGACGCCACGCTGTGCCCGGGCTTCGCGCTGCGCCTGGTGCGCGGCGTCAAGAACGGCCCGTCGCCGGAATGGCTGCAAAAGCGGCTGACCGCGATTGGCTTGCGTCCGATCAATGCGCTGGTCGACATCACCAATTTCATGACGTTCGATCGCGCCCGGCCGCTGCATGTGTTCGACGCCAGGAAGGTGAGGGGCAACCTCGTCGTGCGCCGCGCCCGCGACGGCGAGAGCCTGCTCGCGCTCGACGGCCGCACCTACAACCTCGATCCCAACATCTGCGTGATCGCGGATGAGCACGGCGTCGAATCGCTCGCCGGCATCATGGGCGGCGAAGCCTCGGGCTGCGACGAGAATACCACCGACGTGCTGATCGAATCGGCGCTGTGGAACGAGATCAACATCGCCCAGACCGGGCGCAAGCTCGGCATCAACTCGGATGCGCGCTACCGCTTCGAGCGCGGCGTCGACCCGGCCTTCATGGTGCCGGGGCTGGAGCTCGCGACCAGGCTGGTGATGGAGTTGTGCGGCGGCGCGCCGTCGGAGACTATCGTGGTCGGAAAGGCCTTTGGCGACGACCGCGTGATCGATTTCCCGGTCACCGAGGTCAAGCGGCTGTCCGGCATCGAGGTGCCGCAGCCGGAGATGAAGCGCATCCTGACCCATCTCGGCTTCATGATGGCGGGCCCGGGCCCGGTGGTGAAGGTCGCGGTGCCGTCCTGGCGCTCGGACGTGCACGGCAAGGCCGACATCGTCGAGGAGATCGTGCGCATCTTCGGTATCGACAAGGTACCGATGACGCCGTTCGAACGCGGCGAGGACGCGCGCAAATCCGTGCTGACGCCGATCCAGCTCCGCACCCGCCGCGCCAGGCGCGCGCTCGCGAGCCGCGGCATGATCGAGGCGGTGACGTGGTCGTTCATCGCGAAGCCTGCGGCCGAACTGTTCGGCGGCGGCCAGCGCGAGCTCGAAGTGGCCAATCCGATCGCGTCGGACCTGTCCGACATGCGCCCGACCCTGTTGGCCGGCCTGATCGCGGCCGCGCAGGCCAATGCCGATCGCGGCCTTGGCGATGTCGCGCTGTTCGAGGTCGGCCAGGTGTTCAAGGGCGATCGCCCGCAGGATCAGTTCATGGCAGCGAGCGGCATCCGCCGCGGCTTTGCCGCCTCGGAAGGTCTCGGACGGCACTGGTCGGGCTCGGCGGCCGCCGATGTGTTCGATGCCAAGGCCGATGCGCTCGCGGTGCTGGCTGCCGCCGGCGCGCCGATGCAGGCGCTGCAAATCGTGGCCGGCGGACCGGCCTGGCTGCATCCGGGCCGCTCCGGCACCATCCAGATCGGCCCGCAGAACGTGCTCGGCACGTTCGGCGAGATGCATCCGCGCGCGCTCGAGGCGCTCGGCGCCGACGGCCCGCTGATGGTGTTCGAGGTGATCCTCGACCGCATCCCCGAGGCGAAGAAGAAGCCGACGCGCGCCAAGCCCGCGATCGAGTTGTCGGCGTTCCAGCCGGTGTCGCGCGACTTCGCCTTCATCGTCGACCGTACCGTCAAGGCCGGCGACATCGTGCGCGCCGCGCAAGGCGTCGACAAGAAGCTGATCACCGGCGTGAACGTGTTCGACGTCTATGAGGGCAAGGGCATCGATGACGACAAGAAGTCTGTCGCGATCGCGGTGACGATCCAGCCGCGCGAGAAGACGCTAACCGACCAGGAGATCGAGGCCGTGGCCGCGAAAATCGTGGCCGAGGTGACGAAGAAGACCGGCGGCACGCTGAGGGCATGATGCCGAAAAGCGTGCAGCGGTTTCCGGATCACGTCATGCTCCAGAAACAATAGAGCATGACGCCTACTGACTTTCTCCCGAAGGACGTCAGCCTCACCATTGCGATGGCGCTCTGCGCCGTCGCTTTCATCTCGGGCGCCGCGCGCGGCTTCTCGGGCTTCGGCTCGGCGCTGATCTTCATGCCGCTGGCGAGCAGTATCGCGGCGCCGCGGCTGGTCGCAGCGCTGCTGCTCGTCATCGATTTCGTTGCGGCCGCGCCGCTCTTGCCGGATGCATGGCGGAAGGCGGACCGCAATGCCACTGCCGTGATCGTGCTGGGCGCGCTGGTCGGCGTGCCCGTCGGCACCTATTTCCTCAGCGTGCTCGAACCGGTCACCACGCGCTGGATCATCTCCTGCTTCGTCGCCGCGCTGYTGCTCTTGCTGCTGTCGGGCTGGCGCTATCGCGGCAAGGACCACGCCTGGCTCTCGGTCGGGATCGGCGGCCTCTCGGGCTTCTGTAGCGGGCTGGCGCAAACCGGCGGCCCGCCGATCGTCGGCTACTGGCTCGGCCGCCCGATCGCCCCGATCGTGGCGCGCGCCAACATCCTGCTGTTCTTCGGCGCGTCGGATTTCTTCTCGATGGTCMGCTACGCGACGACAGGCCTGATCTCACGCGAATCGCTGGTGCTGTCGCTGATCGTCGGCCCGGTCTACGCCATCGGCGTCGCGTTCGGTGCCTCGCTGTTCGGCCGCGCCAGCGAGACGGTGTTCCGCGGCATCTGCTATGTGCTGATTGCGATTGCGGTGATCGCCGGGCTGCCGCTGCTGGATGGGATTTTGCGATAACTCCCTCCGAGTCGTCCTGGCGAAAGCCAGGACCCATTACCCCGGTCAGCTTTTGTAGCGCGAGCTGATCACCACGAGTCTTCGCCAAACCACTCCCTGTGGTTATGGGTCCCGGCCTTCGCCGGGACGACAAGTGAGTTTGTCGCCGCTCAATTGCCCTACAGCCGCGGCGTCCGGCGCTTCTTCGTCGATTGCGTCGGCACATCGGCCGGCTCGTCCCTGAGTGCGCCGATCTTGCGGAGCGCGGCCTCCGCGGCGCGCTCGCCGCTTTCCCAGGCGCCGTCGACGGTGCCCCAAAGCGTGTCGTGCGCTGCCTCGCCCGCGAGGAACATGCAGCCGATCGGCTCGGCCAGAATTCTTCGCGAGAGCTGGCCGCCGGGCGAGGCCGCCGACATCGCGCCCATCACGAACGGCGAGGCGTTCCAGCGCGTGGCGCTGGTCTTCTGCACGGTCGCCGCCGCCTCGCTGCCGAACAGCTTTGTGATCCATTCCCTGGCGAAGGCGATCATGGCTTTTTCGCCCTGCTCCGAGAGATCGCGGCCGAACGAGCCGCCGACATCGATCGAGCAC
>NZ_JBFULT010000079.1:0-18539 GCF_054049755.1 Bradyrhizobium sp. P5_C11_2 | reverse complement strand
CCCTCACCCCACCCTCTCCCCGTAAGAACGGGGAGAGGGAGAAGAGGCAGCACCGCCAGAATCTGCTAACACCTGCCCATGACCGCACCCGACGCGACCTCCCCCGCCGGCACCGATGCCCCTGCTGCCTCCTGGCGCGACAGCTTGGCCGTGTACCTGCAACCGCGGGTGCTGATCGTGCTGTTCCTCGGCTTCTCCTCCGGGCTGCCGCTGGCGCTGTCGGGCTCGACGCTGCTGGTGTGGATGCGCGAGGCCGGCGTCGATCTCGGAACCATCGGGCTGTTCGCGCTGGTCGGCACGCCCTACACGCTGAAATTCCTGTGGGCGCCGCTGGTGGATGCGCTGCATGTGCCGCTGTTCACGCGCACGTTCGGGCGCCGGCGCGGCTGGTTGCTGTTCTCGCAGATGCTGCTGATCATCGCGATCCTGCTGCTGGCGCTGACCGATCCCGCGCGCTCGCCGTTCTACGTCGCGCTCGGTGCGCTGCTGGTGGCGACGACGTCCTCGACGCAGGACATCGTTGTCGACGCCTTCCGCGTCGAGAGCCTGCCGGAGAGCGAGCAGGCCGCAGGCATGGCGTCCTATGTCGCGGCCTACCGCATCGGCATGCTGGTCTCGACCGCCGGCGCGCTGTTCATCGTCTCCGGCTTCGAGGGCACCGGCATTCCGCGCACGTCAGCCTGGATGTGGGGCTATGTGGTGATGGCGGCGATGGTGCTGATCGGGACCATCACGGCGCTGGCCGCGACCGAGCCCGAGCAATCGGCGCGGGCCGAGGCGGCGACCCAGACCGAGACGGCGTTCGCGCGGGTGCTGCACGCGGCGATCGGCGCCTTCTCGGAATTCCTGTCGCGCAAGGACGCGCTCGCAGCCCTCGCCTTCGTCGTGCTGTTCAAGTTCACCGATGCCTTCTCCGGCACCATGACGGCGCCGTTCGTGATCGACCTCGGCTTTACCCGCAACGATTATGCGGCGATCGTGAAGGGCGTCGGCCTCGCCGCCACGCTGATCGGCGGCTTTGCCGGCGGCTTCGTCGCGCGGCGCTATTCGCTGGCGACGAGCCTGTGGATCGGCGGCGTGGTGCAGGCGCTCGCCAACCTCTCCTTCTCCTGGCTGGCGTTCGTCGGCACCAGCCAATGGGCGCTCGCCTTCGCCATCACCTGCGAGAATTTCACCAGCGCCATCGGCACCGTGATCTTCGTCGCCTATCTCTCCGCGCTGTGCCAGAACCCGCTGCACACGGCGACGCAATACGCGCTGCTTACCGCGCTCGCGGCCGTGGGGCGCACCTATCTCTCGTCGGTGGCCGGTTATGTCGCCAAGGCCACCGGCTGGCCGCTGTTCTTCGTGATCTGCGTGCTGGTGGCGATCCCGAGCCTGGTGCTGCTCAGCTGGCTGCAGAAGCGCGGGCATTTCGAGGCGCTGGGGCCGGTGCGGGTGTGACGCTCTCGTAGGGTGGGTTAGCGCAGCGTAACCCACCATTTCTGTCACCGCGGAGATAAACAGTGGTGGGTTCGCCTTCGGCTAACCCACCCTACGGCATCTCGATCTGATGCTCCTACTGCTTCTTGATGATGCTCCATTTCGTCACCACGGCTTCGCTCATCTGGCCGGGATCGCTGGCGCAGGCGACTTCGTCGACCTTGACCGAGATGGCCTTGCCGACGAAGGATTTCAGCTGCGCGGCCTGCGCGTCGCTGGAGGTGACGAGCTGGAAGGTTTCGGGGCCGGTCTCGAGATTGCACAAACCGTTCGGCGCCGGCAGGCGGCGCGGCTCGGAGGTGATCTGGTAGGTCGCGATACGCTTGCCTGCGTTCTTGACGTCGCGCACTTTCAATGCGGTCAGCTCGCCCGAGAGCACCTCGCCGGTGTTGATCGGCTTGCCGGGCTTCGACGGCGGCGGGACCTCGTCGCCCTGCTGCGCGGCGATGGCCGGGGCGACCGGCATCGTCATCATCGCGACCAAAGCCAGCCGTGTGGCGAATCGTTTCGTCATGTCGTCCATTTCCGTAAAGTCTGGATTGCTAGAACAGGGTCCGCTGCCGCATCGCGGCCGATAGCGTACCTTCATCGAGATAATCAAGCTCGCCCCCGACCGGCACGCCATGGGCGAGCCGCGTGACCTTGACGTTGGCGTCCTGAAGCAGGTCGGTGATGTAATGCGCCGTGGTCTGACCGTCGACCGTCGCATTCAGCGCCAGGATGATTTCGTGCACCTTGGCATCATGGGCACGCGCCACCAGCGCGTCGATGGTGAGGTCCTGCGGGCCGACGCCGTCGAGCGGCGACAATGTCGCGCCAAGCACATGATAGCGCCCTTGAGTGGCATTGGCCCGCTCCAGCGCCCAGAGATCGGCGACATCGGCGACGACGACGATGATGGCGTCGTCGCGCCGCGGGTCGATGCAGACCGTGCAGGGATTTTGCGTGTCGATATTGCCGCAGGTCTTGCAGACCTGGACCTTGTCGAGCGCGACCTGCAGGGCGGAGGACAGCGGCACCATCAGCGCTTCGCGCTTCTTGATCAGATGCAGCGCCGCGCGCCGCGCGGAACGCGGACCGAGGCCCGGCAGCCGTGCGAGGAGCTGGACCAGCCGCTCGATTTCGGGACCTGCAACCGCGCCCATATTACTGGCCGAACAGCCCCGGCGGCAGGCCGAGCCCGCCGGTGAGCGCCTGCATCTTCTCCTGCATCGCCGTCTCCGCCTTGCGGCGGGCGTCGCCGAGCGCGGTGACGAGCAGATCCTCGAGCACCTCGCGCTCCTCCGGCTTCATCAGCGAGGGGTCGATCTTGATGCCCTTCACGTCCATCTTCGCGGTCATGCGCACCGCGACGAGGCCGCCGCCGGAGATGCCTTCGACTTCCACATTGGCGAGCTGATCCTGCATCTCCTGCATCTTGGATTGCAGCTGCGCCGCCTGCTTCATCATGCCGAGAAAATCAGCCATGGGTGTTTGTCCTTGGAAAGATGGGCCTAAGGCGCGATGAATCATCATCGCGCCTTAGCATATTGTGTGCGCATGATCTTATCGGAAAACCGCTTCGCACTTTTCCGGATCATGCTCTAGAGATCGTCGCCGTCGGAACCGTCGGGCGGATCGTCACTGCCATAGTCGGCGTTAATATTGGATTCCGGCACCTCGGGGGCAAGCCTGCGGACCTCGACGACCTTGGCCCCGGGGAAGCGCGACAGCACCTCCTGCACGCGCGGATCGGCCTCGGCGGTACGGGCATGCTCCTGCTTGGCGGCCTGGTTCACCGAACGCAGCGTCGGCTGGCCCTGTTCGTTGGAGACGGTCACGGTCCAGCGCCGGCCGGTCCAGAGTTCGAACTTGCGCCCGAGCTCGGTGATCATGGTCTTGGAGGCGTTGGGCTCGAGCGCGACTTCCAGCCGGCCCTCCTCGAAACGGACGAGGCGCATGTCCGATTCGAGCGCGGCCTTGGTCATGATGTCGCGCTTCTGGCCGGCAAGCGCGACGAGCTGGGTGAAGCTCGTGACGCGCAGCACGGGCGCCGCAGCTTGCGGTTCCGGCGCGGGCGCCGCCATCTGCGGCCGGGCGCCACCGCCGAACGAGGACGGCGACGAGGCCGGCGCACGCACGGACGCAGCCGAGGCAACCGGTGCTGCCGGCGCACTGCGCGCCGCGCTGCCGCCGCTCACGACCGGCGAGCTTCCGCCGTTCTGCTCCAGCATCCTGATCGCTTCGTCCGGCGTCGGCAGGTCGGCGACATAGGCGATGCGCACCAGCACCATTTCGGCGGCGGCGGCGGGCCGCGTTGCCGCCTGCACCTCGGTGATGCCCTTGAGCAGCATCTGCCACATCCGCGACAGCACGCGCATCGAGATCTTCGAGGCGAAATCCCGCGCGCGCACCCGCTCGGTCTCGCCATAGGCGACGTTGTCGGCGGTCGCCGGCACGATCTTCACGCGGGTGACGAAATTGACGAATTCGGCGAGGTCCGAGAGCACGACGATCGGATCGGCGCCGACGTCGTACTGGTCGCGGAACTCCTTGAACGCGGCCGCGATGTCGCCGCGCGCCAGCGAATCAAACAGGTCGATGACGCGGGTGCGGTCGGCGAGCCCCAGCATTTGCCGGACGGCATCGGCCTTCACGGTACCCGCCGCATGCGCGATCGCCTGGTCGAGCAGCGACAGCGAATCACGCACGGAACCCTCGGCGGCGCGCGCGATGATGCCGAGCGCTTCCGGCTCGATCTCGACGTTTTCCTTGGCCGCGATGCTGGCGAGGTGCTTCATCAGCACGTCGGCCTCGACGCGGCGCAGGTCGAATCGCTGGCAGCGCGACAGCACCGTGACCGGAACCTTGCGGATCTCTGTCGTCGCGAACACGAATTTGGCGTGCTCCGGCGGTTCCTCCAGCGTCTTCAGGAAGGCGTTGAACGCCGCCGTCGACAGCATGTGGACTTCGTCGATGATGTAGACCTTGTAGCGGGCGCTGGCCGGCGCGTAGCGCACGCTGTCATTGATCTGGCGGACGTCGTCGACGCCGGTATGCGACGCCGCGTCCATCTCCAGCACGTCCATGTGCCGGCTTTCCATGATCGCCTGGCAATGCACCCCTAACGTCGGCATGTGGACGGTCGGGCCCTTCACCGAGCCATCCGGCATCTCGTAGTTGAGTGCGCGGGCAAGGATGCGCGCAGTGGTGGTCTTGCCGACGCCGCGGACGCCGGTGAGGATCCAGGCCTGCGGAATGCGGCCGGTTTCGAACGCATTGGAGACGGTGCGGACCACGGCCTCCTGGCCGATCAGGTCGTCGAAGCTGGAGGGGCGGTATTTGCGCGCCAGCACCCGGTACGGCGTGCCTGCTTGGGCACCGAGCGCAAAGCCAGCCTGGCTGGCGCTATCGGAATTGGGAGGGGCGCCGGCGTCGGTCATCGGTCGATCCGCAATGAAATCTCTCTCGGCCGGCGTTTGCGGAAAGGAGCGCGCTGGCGGCTTAAGCCGCCGGCGCAATTCGCTCGGAAAAACGGTAGGAGACTGACGAGCGACCCGATCCGGACCTCGTTAGGGCTGCTTCCTTCCGGACCTGACCCGGTTGGCGAGTGGCTCGTCCACCGCCAATCTCCCGGTCCCTATTTGGGGCCAAAAGGGCGGGAAAGCAAGCGGGGATCGCCCTGATCCGCTTGCACTTGCCCAGCATCCGGGCAAATCCCGACCTGCCCAGCCGATAGGCTGTGCTTTCACTGCCGGGAACGCCTTGGTATGAACGCTGCCGGAATTCCACCCAACCAGAAAAGCGATTGATCCCAATGGTTACACGTCGTGATGTTGCATCGATTGTCGGACTTGGCGCCGTCGGCGCAGTGGCCGCGGGCGCGCTGGCGTCGCCGGCCGTGGCCCAGGCCGCCGATCCGAACGAATCGACCTTTGCTCGCATCCGCCGGACCAAGAAGATGCGGATCGGCGCGGTCGGCGGCGGCGCGCCCTACTACATGAAGGACCTGGCCAGCGGCCAGTGGAAAGGCTTCTACATCGACATCGCCAAGGGGCTCGCCGACGACATGGAGGCCGAGCTCGATATCACCGAGACCACCTGGGGCAATTCGGTGCTCGACCTGCAGTCCAACAAGATCGACATCTTCTTCGGCCTCAACCCGACCCCGAAGCGCGCGCTGGTGGTCGACTTCTCGGTGCCGGTCTTCAACAACGCCTTCGGCATCCTCTGCAAGAAGGACTTCAAGCCGAAGAGCTGGGCCGAGCTGAACTCGCCCGACGTCAAGCTCGCGGTCGACCAGGGCTCGTCGCACGACCAGGTCGTGAGCCGCCTGACGCCGAAGGCGCAGATCTCGCGGCTGAAGACCGCCGACGACGCCACCGCCGCGCTCCAGACCGGCCGCGTCGACGCGCAGTGCCTGATCACCATGCTGTCGCTGACCGTCCTGAAGAAGAACCCCTCGCTCGGCCAGTTCGTGCTGCCGACGCCGATCTTCGCGACGACGTCGAATGCCGGCTTCCGCCGCGAGAACGACAAGACCTTCCGCGACTTCGTCAACACCTGGATCGACTTCAACAAGGGCCTCGGCTTCATCCGCAACGCGATCATCACCAACATGGAGCTGGTGGGCGTGACCGAAGCGGACATTCCGCCGGGCGTGTCGCTGTAAGCTCCCACTGTCATTCCAGGGCGATGCGAAGCATCGAACTATGGTGCGCAATTGCGCACCTGAGAATCTCGAGATTCCGGGTTCGCCCTTCGGGCGCCCCGGAATGACGGTGTAAGCGGTTAGCCGCACGACGAGTAACGCACGCATGTATCACTGGGACTTCGGCATCCTCTGGAGCTATCGCTGGCTCTTTCTCAACGGGCTCGGCGTCACCGTCGGCTTCACCGTCGTCATCGTGGTGCTCGGGCTGGTGTTCGGCCTGTTCGGGGCCTTCGGCAGCCTGTCGCGCTTCAGAGCGGTACGCCTGATCGCGCTGACCTTCATCGAGGCGTTCCGCTGCACGCCGATCCTGGTGCAGCTGATCTGGTTCTATTACGCTCTGCCGATTCTCGCCGGCGTCGAGATGACGCCGATCACGGCCTCGGCGCTGGCGCTCTCGCTCTATGGCGGCTCGTTCTATTCGGAGATCATCCGCGGCGGCATCGTCTCGATCGACCGCGGCCAGTCCGAAGCCGGCGCCGCGCTCGGCATGACGCCGGGGCAGGCCATGCGGCGCATCGTGCTGCCGCAGGCGGTCAAGCGCATGATCCCGGCGCTGATGAACCAGTCGATCATCCAGTTCAAGAACACCTCGCTGGTCTCGGTGCTGGCGGTGCCTGACCTCGTCTATCAGAGCCAGGTCGCCGCCCATGACAGCTACCGTCCGCTGGAGACCTACACGGCCGTGGCCGTCGCCTATGCGGCGATCCTGATTCCCCTGACCATCCTCGTCCGGCGCGGCGAGAAGCGACTGGCGGTCGGCGAATGAGCGAGACCTCAAAGAACGATTCGAAGACCACTTCGAAGATCGAGATCCGGAGCCTGCGCAAGAGCTTTGGCAGCAACGAGGTCTTGAAGAACATCAGCCTCGACGTCGCCAAGGGCGGCGTCGTGGCGTTGATCGGCCCGTCGGGCTCGGGCAAATCGACGCTGCTCCGCTGCATCAATCTTCTGGTGACGCCTGATGGCGGCAGCGTTCGCGTCGGCGATACACGCTTCCAGTTCGGCGAAGGCGCGAAACTGCCCGACGTGAGGACACTCGCAAAATTCCGCGCCACCACCGGCATGGTGTTCCAGCATTTCAACCTGTTCCCGCACATGACGACGCTCCAGAACGTGATGGAGGGACCGGTCACGGTGCGACGGATGGCCAAGGCGGACGCCGAGAAGCTCGCGCGCGCGCAGCTTGCCAAGGTGGGCCTTGCAGAGAAAGCCGACCAATATCCCGCGACATTGTCCGGCGGCCAGAAGCAGCGCGTCGCGATTGCGCGGGCGCTCGCGATGGAGCCGGACGTGATGCTGTTCGACGAGGCGACCTCGGCGCTCGATCCCGAGCTCGTCGGCGAGGTGCTCGCCGTCATCCAGCAGCTGGCCTCCGAAGGCATGACCATGGTGATCGTGACCCATGAGATCGCGTTTGCGCGCGAGGTCGCCAACCGCCTCATCTTCATGCGCGACGGGATCGTGGTCGAGGAGGGCCCGGCGCGGCAGGTGATCGACAATCCGCAAGCAGCCGCGACGCGCGCCTTCCTCAGCCATTTCCACCGCACCGGCGCTCTGCCGCCGGCCAACGCGATATCGTGATGCCTGATATCAATCGCGTCTATCTCGTCACCGGGGCCGCCAGCGGCATCGGCCGCGCCACCGCAAAGCTGCTCGCGGGCCCCGGCACCGGGCTGCTGCTGCACACGCGCTCCAACGCCGCCGGTCTCGAGGCCACCGCGACGGACGCCGAAGCGCAGGGCGCGGTGGTGGCAAAATGCCTCGGCGATCTCGCCGAGGAGGCCGCGGCAATCGATGCCATCGCCGCCACGCAAGGCGCCTTTGGCCGGCTCGATGGATTGATCCTGGTCGGCGGCCATGCGCGGCGCGGCAGCGCCATCGGCACGCCGGCGGATCAATTCCGCCAGGCGATGGATGAATCCGCGCTGGCGTTCACGCGGCTGGTCGACGCCGCGCTTCCGCTGCTGCGTGCGGGGCATGACGCGCGGATCGTCGCGGTGTCCTCGTTCGTCGCGCACGCGATCCGGCCCGAATTTGCGCCCTTCGCCGCGACCGCGGCGAGCCGCGCCGCCTTGGAAGCGCTGGTGCGCCTCACCGCGGTCGAGCTCGCCGGCGACGGCATCGCCGTCAACGCGGTTTCGCCGGGCCTCATCGTCAAGGACAAGCCGAGCGAGAGCCGGCTGTCGCCCGAGCAGATCGCCGCGACCGAGGCGCTGATCCCGATGCGCCGCCGCGGGCGGCCGCAGGAAGTCGCCGAAATCATCGCCTTCCTGGCGTCGCCGAAAGCGTCCTACGTCACCGGCCAGGTCTGGCACGTCAATGGAGGCCTGACATGACCGAAGCAACCATCGAACGCCTCAGGCTGTTCCTGATCGAGAGCCCGATCAAGATGGCCCGCCTCCAGGGCGTCGGCAACGTCAAGGGCACGGTGAAGCGCGTGCTGATCGAGCTCACCGCAAGCGATGGCGTGATCGGCTGGGGCGAAGCCGCGCCGTGGGAGGTGTTCACGGGAACGCCGGAAGCGGCGTTCTCCGCGCTCGACATCTATTTGCGTCCTGTCGTGCTCGGCAAGCCGGTGCGCCGGATTCGTGCGCTGATGGCCGAGCTCGACCGCGCGCTGGTGGGACATGCCGAGGCCAAGGTTGGAATCGAAATGGCGCTGCTCGACATCGTCGGCAAGTCGTCGGGGCTTTCGGTCGCCGATTTGCTCGGCGGCCGCGTGCGCGACACGATCCCGCTGTCGTTCTCGATCGCCGACCCGGATTTCGCCGCCGATCTGGAGCGCATGCGAAAAATGGTTCCGGACGGCAACGTGATCTACAAGGTCAAGACCGGCGTGAAGCCGCATCGCGAGGATCTCGACCATCTCGAAGCGATCCGGAAGGAATTCGGCGACAAGGTCGATCTGCGCGTCGACTACAACCAGGCGCTGGCGCCGTTCGGGGCCATCAAGATCCTGCGCGACGTCGAGCAGTTCGCGCCGACCTTCATCGAGCAGCCGGTGCCGCGCAAATATCTCGACGTGATGGCGCAGCTCACCGCGGCGCTGGAAACGCCGGTGCTCGCCGACGAAAGCTGTTTCGACCGTCGCGACATGATGGAGGTGGTGCGGCGCGAGGCGGCCGACGCGGTCTCGATCAAGCTGATGAAGGCCGGCGGCCTGTTCGAGGCCCAGGCGATCATGGCGATCGCCGACATCGCCGGCCTGCCCGGCTATGGCGGCACGCTGTGGGAGGGCGGCATTGGCCTGGCCGCCGGCACGCAGCTGATCGCGGCGACGCCAGGCATCTCGCTCGGCTGCGAATTCTACATGCCGCACCATGTGCTGACCGAGGACGTGCTGGAAGAGCGCGTCGCCAACCGCGCCGGCCATGTCGTGGTGCCCGATGGCCCCGGCCTCGGCATTCGCGTCAGCGAAGCCTCGATCCGCGCCAATGCGCGGGTGATTGCGGAGGGGTAGGCCGCACTCTCGCTGTCGTCCCGGATCTGCGCTCCGCTTCGCTACGCTTGTCCGGGACGACGATCGCGTATGCAGCTGCCATCCTTCCCCTGGCTGACTCGGTATCGTATGCTCGGATCAAACGAGYCCGATCGCACCGGGCAATCTGGAAACGCATATGTCCGATCCCGCCTGGTCGCTGCACTCCCGCCTGAAAGAGGACACTATCGACATCGGCGACCTGCCGCTGTCGAAGGTGCTGGTCATCAAGGACGCGCATTATCCCTGGCTGCTGCTGGTGCCGCGGCGCGCGGACGCGGTCGAGATCATCGATCTCGACGAGGTGCAGCAGGCGCAGCTGATGACGGAGATCTCCCGCGTCTCGCGCGCGCTGAAGGAGATCACCAAATGCGACAAGCTCAATATCGCGGCGCTCGGCAACCTCGTGCCGCAGCTTCACGTCCACATCATCGCGCGCCGCACCGGTGATGCCGCCTGGCCGCGGCCGGTCTGGGGCGTGATGCAGCCATTGCCGCATGACGCCACCGAGGTGCAGAATTTCATCAGCGCGCTTCGCCGAAAAATCTGGTTGGGTTGAAAGAGCAAGAAATGTCAGCATTCGACTCGTTTCCGCTGGGGCAACCGGCCTTCGTCACCAATGTGCTCGACCGCGCCGCGCATCTGCGCCGCGACGACGAAAAGCTGTTCGCGCTGGAACAGAAGCCGACCTCGCGCGCCTATGTCGTCCACCGCGACTCGCTGCTGGTGAAGCGCGAGGGCGAAAAAGTCCGCGCGCTGCTGGGAATCGACGAAGCGCTGAAATGCGGCGCCAATCCCGGCACGGTCTTTCTGGGGCTGCGCGACGGCGCCGCGGTGTTCGGCATGGGCCTGTCGCAGGCCGCGGCCGAGAAGCTGGTCGGCCGCGAGGACTACACCCTCACCGAGCTGCGCGGCATGGCGATGCAGGGCGCGGTCCGCCCCGACGAGCTCTCGGCGGTCGCGATGGCGAAGTCTCTGGTGAGCTGGCATCAGCGCCACGGCTATTGCGCCAATTGCGGCACCCGCAGCGCGATGAAGGAGGGCGGCTGGAAGCGCGACTGCCCGAGCTGCAAGGCCGAGCATTTTCCGCGCACCGATCCGGTCGTGATCATGCTGGTGGCCTCCGGCGAGAAGTGCCTGCTCGGCCGCCAGAAGCAGTTCTTGCCGGGCATGTATTCGTGCCTCGCCGGCTTCGTCGAGGCCGCCGAAACCATCGAGGACGCGGTACGCCGTGAAATCCTCGAAGAGTCCGGGATCCGCTGCACCGACGTGCAGTATTACATGACCCAGCCCTGGCCCTACCCGTCGTCGCTGATGATCGGCTGTAGCGCGCGGGCGCTGAACGAGGACATCGTCGTCGATCATTCTGAGCTGGAGGACGCGCGCTGGTTCACGCGCGAGGAGGCAGCCAAGATGCTGACGCGGACGCATCCGGACGGCCTCGCCGGCCCGCACCCCTTCGCCATTGCCCATCATCTGCTCGGCCGCTGGGTGCACGACAAGAGCAGCACCTGAGCTGAAACCGTCGATGGCCGCGTCAGGGACCGCGCCGCGCATCCTGTGCATCGGCATTCCCGTGCGCGACCTCACGTTTCGCGTCGAGGCCGTGCCCGAGCACGGCAGCAAGGCGAACGCCAGCCATTTTGCGGAGATCTGCGGCGGCAACGCGCTCAATGCCGCGATCGCCATCGCGCGGCTCGGCGGCCGCGTCGCGTTCACCGGGCCGATGGGCGACGCGCAGGAGGCATCGAGCGGCTTCATTCTCGAACGGATGGCCGCCGAGGGCATCGAAACCGCACATATCGTGCGCATGCCGGGGCTTGCAACGCCGGTCTCGGCAATCCTGATCGAACCTTCCGGCGAGCGAACGCTCACCATTTTTCGCGATCCCGCTCTGTGGAGCGTGAGGTTGCCCAACACCGATCAACTGCTGGCCGGCTGCGAGGCGGTTCTGGTCGAGAGCCGCTGCGCTTCGTTTTGCACCGACCTCTGCGCGGAGGCGCGAAGCCGCGGCATTCCCGTCATCGTCGGCGTCGACCGTGCGATGGCACCGACCGACGGCCTGCTCACGGCGGCCTCGCATCTGCTGTTCGCCAGCGAACAGGTGCGGGAGACTGCCGGCATCGCCGACGACGGCGGCGCCTTGAAGCGCCTGGCCGGGCTGACGCCGGCCTTCCTGGCCGCCACCCGAGGCCCGCGCGGCACGATCTGGCTGAACGAGAGGGGCGAGCTCGAGGAGACGCCGGCCTTTCTGGTCGAGGCCGTCGACACGCTCGGTGCCGGCGACGTCTTCCATGGCGCGTTCACGCTTCGCCTGGCCGAAGGCAGCGATGTCCGGGAGGCGCTGCAATTCGCCGCGGCCGCCGCAGCGCTGAAATGCACCCGCCATGGCGGCGGTCTGGCCGCCCCGCAACGCATTGAAGTTGAAGAACTTTTGCGTGGATGACTGCGGTTGAACACAAGCCGCTCGCCGAGATTATAGGCTTGCGATAGAAGATTTTTCTATATATGAGGGATATCGACCCGAATAATGGAACAAAGTTCTTCAAATGACTGACCTCGCCGTCCAGATCCCCGAGACCAGCCGCCGCCTCGACGCCATCGACCGCAAGATCCTGATGGTCCTCCAGGAAGACGCCTCCCTGTCCGTCGCCGAGATCGGCGACCGGGTCGGCCTGTCGTCCACCCCCTGCTGGAAGCGCATCCAGCGCCTCGAGGCCGACGGCGTCATCCTGAAGCGGGTGGCGCTGGTCGACCAGAACAAGATCGGACTCGGCATCTCCGTGTTCGTCTCGGTCGAGAGCTCCGATCATTCCGACGCCTGGCTCAAGAAGTTCGCCGAGGCCGTCAGCGCCATGCCCGAGGTGATGGAATTCTACCGCATGGCCGGCGACGTCGACTACATGCTGCGCGTCGTGGTCGCGGACATGCAGGCCTATGACGTCTTCTACAAGAAGCTGATCAGCGCCGTGCCGCTGAAGAACGTCACCTCGCGCTTCGCGATGGAGAAGATCAAGTCGGTGACGGCGCTGCCGATCCCGGCGGTGGTGGCGGCTTAATATTCAAGAGGCGTTGCTCTTCACCTCTCCCCGCTTGCGGGGAGAGGTCGGATCGCTCTTGCGATCCGGGTGAGGGGGTACAGGTCTCTCGTCGATCTCACGTGCGGAGAAAGGCCCCTCACCCCAACCCTCTCCCCGTAAGAACGGGGCGAGGGAGCGCACTGCCGCCGCGGCGGGCCGCCGCGAACCAAACCTCAGATCTTCTGATTGTACTCGCCGACTTCGGGATGCGTCCTCAGCACGCTGTTCACCATCTCGAACATGTCGTGCATGCGCTGCTCGGAGACCGGGCTCTCGACCACGACCACGAGCTCGGGCTTGTTGGAGGAGGCGCGCACCAAGCCCCAGCTGCCGTCCTCGACCGTGACGCGCACGCCGTTGACGGTGACGAGGTCGCGGATCGCCTGTCCGCCGATCTTGGCGCCCTTGGCCTGCAAGCCTTCAAAATGCTTCACCACCTGGTCGATGACGCCGTACTTGACCTCATCGGCGCAATGCGGCGACATGGTCGGCGACGACCAGGTCTTCGGCAATGCATCCTTCAGGTCGGCCATCGACTTGCCGGGGGCGCGGTCGAGCATGTCGCAGATCGCGATCGCCGAGACCAGGCCGTCGTCATAGCCGCGGCCATACGGCTTGTTGAAGAAGAAGTGGCCCGACTTCTCGAAGCCAGCGAGCGCACCCGTCTCGTGGGTGCGGCGCTTCATGTAGGAATGRCCCGTCTTCCAATAGGTGGTCTTGGCGCCCTGCTTCTGCAACACCGGGTCGGTGATGAACAGGCCGGTCGATTTCACGTCGACAATGAACTGCGCGTCCTTGTGGATCGCCGACATGTCGCGCGCCAGCATCACGCCGACCTTGTCGGCAAAGATCTCCTCGCCGGTGTTGTCGACGACGCCGCAGCGATCGCCGTCGCCGTCGAAGCCGAGGCCGACATCGGCCTTGTGCTGCAGCACCGCGTCGCGGATCGCGTGCAGCATCTCCATGTCTTCCGGATTCGGATTGTATTTCGGGAAGGTGTAGTCGAGCTCGGTGTCGAGCGGGATCACCTCGCAGCCGATCGCCTCCAGCACCTGCGGCGCGAACGCACCGGCGGTGCCGTTGCCGCAGGCCGCAACCACCTTGAGCTTGCGCTTCAGCTTCGGGCGATTGGTGAGGTCGGCGATGTAGCGCGCCGGATAATTCTCGTGGAACTGGTAGGAGCCGCCGACCTTGTTCTTGAACTCGGCATTGAGCACGATCTGCTTCAGCCGCGTCATCTCGTCGGGGCCGAAGGTCAGCGGACGGTTGGCGCCCATCTTCACGCCGGTCCAGCCGTTGTCGTTGTGCGAGGCCGTGACCATGGCGCAGCAGGGCACGTCGAGATCGAACTGCGCGAAATAGGCCATCGGCGTCACCGCAAGCCCGATGTCATGCACCTTGCACCCCGCAGCCATCAGGCCCGAAATCAGCGCATATTTGATCGAGGCCGAATAGCCGCGGAAATCATGGCCGGTGACGATCTCCTGGCTGACACCGAGTTCGGCGATCAGCGCGCCCAGCCCCATGCCGAGCGCCTGCACCCCCATCAGGTTGATTTCCTTGTTGAACAGCCAGCGCGCGTCATATTCGCGAAAGCCGGTCGCCTTCACCATCGGCTCGGATTCGAAGGCATAGGTGTTGGGCAACAAGACGGATTTAGGCTTGGGGAACATTGAGACGGTCTCGTGAAAATGAGCAGGATTTCATGCAGCCTTAGCGAATGCCGGGCCACAGCGGAAGGCGGGATTGGCAGCTTATGGATGATAATTGCGGCAGTTTGGTAACGGCGAAACGCCAGCCGCGGCAGGCTCTCAGATCGTTATTGAATTGGCCCGGCTTAGCCCACCAGGGCCTACTGCTCCAGCACCATCTGGCCGTTGGCGTACTCAAAGCGCTTGAGGCGGGACAGGAATGAGAGGCCGAGCAGGTTCTCGGACAGCGCCTCGTCCGGCAGCACCATGGCATCGACATCGCGCACGATGAGGCCGCCGACCTCTAACATGGCGATGCGGGTGCGCGCGGCCTTGATGGTGCCGTTGGCGGTGGAGACGGTGGCGTTGTACTCGCTGCGCGAGGGACGCAGGCCGAAGCGTGCAGCCGACGTCTCGTTCAGTGCAACCACGGAGGCGCCGGTGTCGATCATGAAGCCGATGCGCTGGCCCTCGATCCGGCCCTCGGCCTGGAAATGGCCGCGACCGTCGCGGGAGATGCTGAGGCTGCGGCCACCGGCCGGCGCCGCGGTCGCGACTGCGACCGTGGTGCGCGGCGCCGACGTCGCGGAGGCGGAGCTCATCCTGTCGGCCATCTGCGCCATGAAGGTGCCCAGCCCTATCATGATGGCCGCGAAGATCATTATGTTACGCATCACGGCACTCGGAGCCCGAAAGCTCGATTTCACCACGCGACCTGCTCGCCCGCGAGCGGCGCCGCGGCCGGAACGGTGTCATTTTGACGAAAAGGATGAGCGAACGGTTAATTCGCCTTCGTGCTTCTCAGGTGCCGCGCGGTTTCACCCGCCGGGTCGGCAGAGCATTCGCCGGATCTTCCGGCCAGGGGTGGCGCGGGTAGCGGCCGCGCAGGTCGGAGCGCACGGCGCTGTAACTGCCGCGCCAGAAGCCGGGAAGATCGCGCGTCACCTGCACCGGGCGTTGCGCCGGCGACAGCAGTTCCAGCACCAGCGGCACCTTGCCCGCCGCGATCGACGGGTGGGTGTTGAGGCCGAACAATTCCTGGAGCCGCACGGCGATGGTCGGCCCCTGCTCGGCTTCATAGTCGATGGCAAGCACGGTGCCGGTCGGCGCCTCGAAATGGGTCGGCGCTTCGCGCTCGAGCCGCGCGCGCATCTCCCACGGCAACAGCGCCATCAGCGCATCGGAGAGATCGCCGGCGGCGATATCCTTCAGCGCAATCTTGTCGTACAGCGCGGGCACCAGCCAGTCGTCACGCCGCGCGATCAAGCCATCGTCCGTCAGGTCGGGCCAGGCTTCGCCTTCGGCCTTGCGCAGGAACATCACCCGGTCGCGCCATTGTTTTGCTGCCTTCGACCAGGGCAAGCGGTCGAGGCCGGCGGCGATCAGGCCATCTGCGAAGATGCGCGCTGTCTCCTCCGACGGCGACACGGCAAGCGTCGCCTCGGAGAGCGTGATCGCGTGCAGCGCGCGCTTGCGCCGTGCGCGCAGCGCCATCGCACCACGATCGAATGAGATCTCGTCGACGGTTTCGATATGTTCGGCGAAGTGCCGCTCGATCTCGTCCTGCGCGATCGGCGCCGCGAGCAGGATGCGTCCGCTGGCCGCCGTGCCCGTCATCTCGCCGATCGCGATATAGGGCGCGCGGGCGAGCGACGAGGTCTGGTCAACAGCAGCACCGCGGCCGTTGGCGAGCACAAAACTGCCATTGCCGCGGTTGCGCGCGACGCGGTCCGGGAAGGCATAGGCGAGCATCAGGCCGGTCGAGAGCTCGTCCTGCTCTATCGCGGACTTCTCCGAGGCCGCCACCTGCGAAGCCCAGCGCCGGGCGAGGTCGCGCGCGCTCGACGCGCGCGGCGAGCGGTCGCGACGGAACTGGTCGCGCCTGTGCTCGAGATCGGCGCTGTCGCCGCCGAGCCCGCGCTCGGTGAGGATGGCGGCGATCTCGGCCGCTTCTTCGCCCGCGCCTGCACGATGCGAATCCACGATCATGCGCGCGAGCCGTGGCGGCAGCGCCAGCGCGCGCAGGCTCTTGCCTTCCGCGGTGATGCGGCCGTCGCCATCGAGGGCGTTGAGCTCGGAGAGCAGGCTCTTGGCTTCCTTCCAGGCCGGCTGCGGCGGCGGGTCGAGGAACGACAGCGCGGCCGGATCACTGACGCCCCATTGCGCGAGATCGAGCACCAGCGACGACAAATCGGCGCTGAGGATCTCCGGCTGGGTGTAGGGCGCAAGCGACGCCGTCTGCGGCTCGTCCCAGAGCCGGTAGCACACGCCGGGCTCGGTACGGCCGGCGCGGCCGCGACGCTGGTCCGCCGCCGCGCGCGAGACGCGCACGGTCTCGAGCCGCGTCAGCCCGATATCCGGCTCGTAGCGCGGCACGCGGGCGAGACCGGAATCGACCACGATGCGCACGCCCTCGATGGTGAGCGAGGTCTCCGCGATCGATGTCGCCAGCACGACCTTGCGGGTGCCCTTGGGCGCCGGTGCGATGGCGCGATCCTGCACGGCGGCATCGAGCGCGCCGAACAGCGGCACGATCTCGATGGACGCATCCTGCACGCGTTCGCTGACGAAAGTCTGGGTGCGGCGGATTTCGGCGGCGCCGGGCAGGAAGGCCAGCACCGAGCCGCTATCTGCGCGCAGTGCCGAGGCGATTGCGTCCGCCATCTGCCGTTCCACCTGCGCATCCGCCTTGCGGCCGAGATAGCGCGTCTCGACCGGAAAAGCGCGGCCCTCGCTTTCGACGACGGGCGCCTCGCCGAGCAGTTTTGCCACACGCGCGCCGTCGAGCGTTGCCGACATCACCAGGATGCGCAAATCCTCGCGCAGGCCCAGTTGCGCGTCACGCGCCAGCGCGAGGCCGAGATCGGCATCGAGCGAGCGCTCGTGGAATTCGTCGAACAGGACGGCGGCAACGCCGGAGAGCTCCGGATCGTCCATGATCTGCCGGGTGAAGATGCCTTCGGTCACGACCTCGATGCGCGTCGCGCGCGAAATCTTCGAGCCGAAACGGACGCGGTAACCGACGGTCTCGCCCGGGCGCTCTCGAAGCGACTTGGCCATGCGATCGGCGCTGGCGCGCGCGGCGATGCGCCGCGGCTCCAGCACGATGATCTTCTTGCCTTTGGCCCAGGGCGCATCGAGCAGCGCAAGCGGCACCCGCGTGGTCTTGCCGGCGCCGGGAGGGGCCACCAGAACGGCGGCATTACGCGCCTCCAGCGTGCGCGACAAATCGTCGAGCACGGCGTCGATCGGGAGGGGCGTGTCGAAGCTGCGGGGCAAAATCTCGCTTCCGTCATCACCCGCGCATGCGGGTGATCCAGTAAACTCAGGTCCCAATCATCACGAAGATCGGGGTTACTGGATACCCCGCCTTCGCGGGGTATGACAATCGTGTGTCGCTATCAGCCCCGCGTGGACGGCCGGCCGACGCTCTCATAGACGAAGCCGGCGGCTTCCATCTCTTCGGGGCGGTAGATGTTGCGGAGGTCGACGATGACGGCCTGCGCCATGGTCGCCTTCAGCCGGTCGAGATCGAGAGCACGGAACTGCACCCATTCGGTGACGATGACGAGCGCATCGGCGCCTTCCGCGCAGGAATAGGCGTCCTCGCAATAGGTGATGCTGGGCAGCTCGCTCTTCGCCTGCTCCATCCCGACGGGATCGAAGGCCTTCACCTTGGCGCCCATGTCGATCAGGCCGGTCACCAGCGGGATCGACGGCGCATCGCGCATGTCGTCGGTGTCGGGCTTGAAGGTGAGACCAAGCACGGCGATGGTCTTGCCGCGCAGCGAGCCGCCGAGCGCCTGGCTGACCTTGCGCGCCATCGCACGCTTGCGGTTCTCGTTGACGGCGAGCACGGATTCGACGATGCGCAGGGACACGTCGTAGTCCTGCGCGATCTTGATCAGCGCCTTGGTGTCCTTCGGGAAGCAGGAGCCGCCGAAGCCCGGGCCGGCATGCAAAAACTTGGTGCCGATGCGGTTGTCCAGGCCAATGCCGCGCGCGACCTCCTGGACGTTGGCGCCGACTTTTTCGGACAGATCGGCGATCTCGTTGATGAAGGTGATCTTGGTCGCGAGGAACGCGTTCGCGGCGTATTTGATCATCTCGGCGGT
>NZ_JBFULT010000078.1:0-18557 GCF_054049755.1 Bradyrhizobium sp. P5_C11_2 | reverse complement strand
GCTTCATGCGCTTGAGGGTGAAGGTACCGCCGGATCGATTGGCGAGCGATACGGCAGATGCCGTATTTTCGTCGTCGGTCACGAGGACGTGTCGAAAGGGCCCCCTTCGAAAGGCGCTGCCTTCGAAGGGATTTGCCTTCGATCTCAGGATCCGGCGCCTTTCATCGCGACCTCCTCCACGAGCTTGAGCAGACGGTCAAATCGCTCGCCCGCGATCGACACCTGGTCGAGCACGGCAGGATCAAGCTCGTCCTTCAACCGCGTCGCTTCGTCCCCCAGTCCGGTTTCCTGCTCACCATAGGCCATCCTGCGCTCGGTGGCGCGCAGCCGGTCCGACAGCAGGATGGCGAGAGCGCGATAAAAGCGGCTGGCAAAGGCGTGGTCTCCCGCGAGCTTTCGCAGCAGGACCTGCTTGTCCAGGAACAGTGCAACCGAATCGACCTTGGCAGCCACCGTGGCCGAGGGCGGCGCGGAATCGACCAGCGACATCTCACCGACGAAGTCGCCCGCCTCGAGCTGGGCGATCTCGCCGATGCCGGACACGCTCACGCCCATTCGTCCCTGCAACAGCAGCACAATCGACGAGATCGGCACGCCCTCTTCGATCAGGACCTCCTGTCGCCCGATGCCGCGGCGGGAGCCGGTACGGGCCATCCAGTCGATGTCGGAGTCGTTCAGCACGCCGAATATGAAGAGGACCTTGCGCATATCGGTGATCCCTAAAGCGCGTCATCGCGCTTTAGCTCCTTGTTTGAGCATGATCCATTCGGAAAACCGCGGCACACTTTTCCGGATCATGCTTCAGATCAGTTGACGTTCCGCGAAATCCGCAAACAGGCCCGGCTGCGCCATCAACTCGGCGAAGCTGCCGGTCTGCACGATCCTGCCGCCGCCCAGCACGACAATCCGGTCCGCCGACCGAACGGTGCTGAGCCGGTGCGCGATGACGATCCGTGTCAAATTGAGCCTCGATATCGACTCGCTGACGATGGCCTGGGACCGGTTGTCGAGCGCACTGGTGGCCTCATCCATCAGCAGGAGCCGCGGCCGATGCGCCAGCGCCCGCGCGATCAGCAATCGCTGGCGCTGGCCGCCCGAAAGCGTGTTGACGCCCTCGGCAACGAGCGTCTGCATGCCCATGGGCATGGCCTCGAGATCACGGTCCAATCCCGCCAGCCGGGCGATCTCCCAGGCCTGGTCAATCGACAGACGGGCTGTGCCGCAGATGTTTTCATAGACGCTGCCGGAGGCGAGCCTGGAGTTCTGCAGCACGACCCCGACATCGCGGCGCAACAAGCCGAGGTCGATCGTCTCGAGCGACTTGCCGTCGACAAAGATCACGCCGGATTCCGGCTTCTCGAACCCGAGCAGCAATCGGAACAGTGTCGACTTGCCGCTCCCCGACGGACCGACAATGGCGAGGTATTCTCCTGTCCCGACACTGAGGCTGACATCGTCGAGGATCAGCGGCCCGCTCTCGCCATAGCGGAACGACACGTTGGCAAACTCGATCGAGCCGCTGATCTCGCCGACCGACTTCCGCTCGTCACTGATCTYGGTCGGCGTCGAGATGATCGGCTTGATCCGCTCGATCCTCGGGATTGCGACCAGCAGTTCCCCGATCGCCAGCGCCCACTCGCCGACCGCGGCGAGCGACAGACCGAATGCCGCATAGAATGCCAGGAACGTCCCAAGCTCGTGCACCGGCCTCGCGCCGGACGTGGTCTGGGCCAGGGCAAAGATGAGCAGTGTCGCCAACGCAGGAAACGCCGCATCGAGGCTCTTCTGGAGGTTTTGCGCACGCTGCGAGGCAATGAAATGGCGCTTCTGCTCGGAAAAGCGCTCGACCCAGATCGAGAGCGCCTGCATGGTCGCGTTCGCAATCCGCAGTTTTCCAACGCCGGTGAGGAGCTGTAGAACCAACCCCTCCAGCCATCCCTGAAGATGAAGGCTCTCGCGCTCCTCCGACAGCCGGACCAGGCTGATCGCGACCACCATTGCGACGCGCAGCATGGCCAGCGCGGCGGCCAACAGGCCCAGCCTGATGTCGAGGGCGAACATCACGGCAAAACTGAAAACGCAGGACACCAGCGCCAGAAATCCKCGAATGGCGCGGCCGGTGACAATGGTGCGGACGGCTTCGACACCAAGCGTGCGGTCCGCGAGGTCGCCAACTGAGAAGTCGCGGAAGAAAGCGGTCGGCATCCGCAGCAGGCGGTCGACAATTGCCGCCTGCACCACAAAGTCCAGCCGGCTCTCGAGCCGGAGCATGGCGATGCCTTGCATCATCTGAAATCCGCCGGCCACCAGCGTCACGACACCGAGCGCGATGGCGCAGATCAGGAGCTGGTCGACTTCCGCGCGCGGGAGCACGGAATCGATCAGCAGCTTGGTCACGAGCGGCGTCGCCAGCGCGAGAAGGCCGAGGCACAGGGCCGCCAGCATGATCCGCAGGACATCGCCCCGGACCGTCGCGGCGCCGAACTTCAGGAGATCGCGAACCGTCAGGGCCCGCGACGGCAGCGGGCGATAGAACATCACCGCCTCGGGGGCCAGTTCGGCGGCGACGGCCCGCGTCAATTCGCGGCGCGTGCCGGCGCCGGGGTCGACGATGATGTGGCGGCCGCCTGCCTTGGGGAGGATCGCGACGGCCCGCCGGTCTTCGCCAAGGAACGCGACGAACGGACCGGCACTGTTGGTCTGCCAGTCCGCGCGCAGCAACAGGCGCCGTATTCGCACCCGCGACGCCGCTGCGATCCTCACGGCGCGCGCAAGATCGTCAGCGTCCGACGCCATATTGGCGGGAGCCTGGAGCGAGAGGCCCATGGCGGCTCCAACCTCCCGGCAGGCGGCGAGCAGACGGCCGGCCCCTTCCGCGCCGGGCTGCGATGCTTCGGACCCGGCCGTGATGATGCCGGCAAGACGGCCGACAATGCTGGTCCGGCGCTGCCGGTTGAGACCTGAGCGCAGGCTCAGGCGCCTGGCCTCCGCCAGGGTGTCCTCGTCGATCCTGCGACACAGGCTCTCCATGACGCGTCCATGGAAGCGATCGAGCGCGGCCCAGATCTCGGCAAGCGAGAATGCCGTGCTCTCCCGAACCTCCAGGGTCGCGGCCTCGCGGGCAACGATCCACGTCCCCGGCGGCATCGGCGAGGGCCCCTCTCCGGGGCCATGGGGCTGCGGCAGCTCCATCACGCCGATGGTCCCATGCGCGATTGCGATCCAGCCGACCTGGCGGCCGGACAGCCGAACAATGTCGCCGGATGCCAGCGCGTATCGCGAGCCGATCGCGGCCTGCTGCACGACCGCTCCTTGAGGAGAGGCCGCGATGATTCCCGACACAAGCGCGGTCCATGCGTCGATCGCGTCCCGATCCGCAAAACGGCCACGATGATCGACCACGGCCTCGGTCTCCAGACCGCCGACCGCAATCACGGCCACAAAATTCCCGTTTCCATCGCGGATAGCGGGCAGCCCGAAAACGACTGCGCCCTGCTCGACCCGGAACAAATGATGCCGCCGGCTCGGCTCGCCGCCGGCACTCTGCCTGACTGCAAACAGGTCGACATAGCCGCGCACGATTTGCAGCACGAGATCAGCATCATTGATCGGCAAAGGTCGATGGCTCTCGAGTGCGACCGGGCTTACCGCCGCGCCTTCGCGCCAGGGCGGCGTTTCGAGCGAGGGAGGCTGGTACGCGCTGCTCATTCGCTCGACACCAGCTGAACATATTCACCACCCTCGGCGAGCAGCTCCTGATGCGTCCCCCGCTGCACGATCCGCCCGTTGCTCATCACGAGGATCTCGTCGCAATCGCGAATCGTGCTGAGCCGGTGGGCGACGATGATGCAGGTGCATCCCCTGCGCCGGAGATTGTCGTCAATCGCCTTTTCGACGATCGGATCCAGCGCCGAGGTGGCCTCGTCGAGGACGACCACGGAAGGATTGCTCGCCAGCGCCCGCGCGATCTCGAGCCGCTGTCGCTGGCCGCCGCTGAAATTCCTGCCATCCTCGGCCACGTGGCAATCGTAATTGCCGGCGCGGACGGCGATGTCTTCATGGATCAGCGCATCCTTGAGCGCCCGCGACACGCTGGCCTCAGCCACGGTGTCGTCCCAGAGTGTGAGGTTGTTGCGGACTGTCCCCTCGAACAGCAGGATCTCCTGGTCGATATAGGCGACCGAGTTGGTGAATATCTCCTGGGGAATCTCGGTCATCGACCAGCCGTCGAGGCGGATGTCGCCGGACCATGGCCGGTAGAGGCCGCTGACCAGCCGCCCAATGGTGGATTTGCCGCTGCCCGATGCGCCGATCAGGGCCACCCGGCAACCGGGTTCGACGACCAGCGAGAAATCCTCGATCAGCGGCGGCTCGAGCGCCGAATAGCCGAACGAAACGTCGTTCAACTCGACCCGGCCTGACAGTTTTGCCGGCATGCGGGCGGGCGCACGCTCGATCGGCACCAGGGGACGGGCGGGATAGTTGAAGACGTCTTCGATCCGGAACAGATTGCCCTTGATGGCCAGGAAGGCCGTGGTCTGCTGCACGAGTGCGTTGATCGGCTCGACCAGGCTGGTGAGCAGGGCCTGCAAGGCGACAAGGCCGCCGATGGTCAATGCGCCATCGACGATGCGCAAGCCGCCCACCCCCAACACGATCGCCACGGTCAATCCGGTCAGGAAGATCGGGCAGGTGTCGAGGAAGGTGGAGTAGACGCCGAGATCACGCTCGGCGTTGAGGACCTTGGCCTGAAACCCCGCCCAGCGCGCGAAGGCGTCGTCTTCCAGACCGCCGGCCTTGATCGTCTCGATCGTGCGGATGATCTCGATGGTGCCTCCATTCAGCTTGGCACGCTCGATGGTCAGCTTGCGGTTGAGATCCTCGCGCTGGCGCGCGACCAGCCTCAGGACGAGGACATTGAGGAGAGCCATGGCGATGCTGATCGCGGCCAGGAGACCATCGTAGAACGCCATCGTGACGGCGATGAAGACGACCGAGATCAGGTTCAGGGCATTGGCGGCCACCCCGTTCGAAAGCAATTGCGCGATCTGTTCGCTGGCGGCGATTCGGTTGGCGAGGTCGCCCGAGTGCCGCTGGGTGAAGAACTCCATCGGGAGGGTCAGGACGTGCCATAGCAACTGGCTGACCATCGTCACCGTCAGCTTGGTCTGGATGCGCAGCAGCAGCGACTGTTGAAACGCCGTCATCAGCGCCCGCGCCAAGGCTGTCATCGCCATGCCGATCAGCAAGGGCGTGAACCAGCCCTCGACATGCTTGATCAGGACGTCATCGACAAAGATTTTTGCGAATGCCGGAACCAGTATGGTGGGGACCACGAGCGCCATGCTGAGCGCGACCAGCAGCAGCACCGCCCCCAACGAATTCGACAGCCGCCGCCTCAGCAGCGGAAAAAAATCGGGCTCGCGCCCGCCCGGCTTGAATTCGGGTCCCGGCTCCATCGCTAGGACGACGCCGGTGAAGGACGCATCGAACTCATCATGGCCGACCTTGCGACGCCCAACCGAGGGATCGTTGATATAGGCGCAATCCGCATCCAGCCTTTCGAGCACCACGAAATGGTTGAAGTTCCAGTGGATGATCGATGGCATCGGCAGCTCATGCAGCGTTGCCGGCTCCTTCCTGAACCCCTTTGCCGTCAGTCCGAACTGCCGCGCGGCCTTCAGCACGTTGCTGGCCTTGCTGCCATCCCGGGACACGCCGCATGCTTCGCGCAGCCTTTCCAGCGGCACCCAGAGACCGTGATGGGCCAGGACCATCGCGAGCGAGGCCGCGCCGCATTCCAGCGCTTCCATCTGGAACACCGTGGGCGTGACCCAACGCCGCCGCATGCGCCCGATCCGGTTGCCGAGGCGAGCGAAGAAACCCCGCTGGCCGTCGGTTTGCTGCGATGACGCGGTCATGCGCTGGCGATCCTAACCGCCAATTCCGGTCAGCCGCCTCGTCAGCGGGATCACCAGATCGATCGGCCGCTGCTCGCGCGTTGTGACCTCGGCGCGGGTCAGCGTGCCGCTCGAGAGCTGGATCGGCGGCCCCTTGCCGGAGGTCCAGCGATACAGGCTGAGGGTTGACGGGTCGCGCTCCAGGGCCACCTTGGCCGCATAAGGCGCGCCGTCCGCGGAGAAGCGCTTGACCAATGCATCGTTGTGCAGATCCGCCAGCATGCCCTGAGGCGTTACCGGAAAATCCGAGATCGCCACGACATGGCCGACAATCGCACCGTATTCTTCCCGCTTGATCGTGGACGGCTCGATGCGAACCTCCATGCCCGGCCTGATGGTCTTGCCGCGGTCCGGCGGCATGTAGATGGTTGCCTCCAGGACCTGTCCCGCGATCTCGATTTCGATCACCGGCGCACCAACGGCAAGCACCGCGCCACTGGACACCTTGAGTTCGACGACACGCCCGTCAACGGGGCTGAGAATTTGCGATCCGCGCTCCAGCTCGGCCGCAAGCTGCTCAACCACCCGCCTGGAATCATTGACCTTGAATTCCGACAGCATGCGATCGCGCTCACGTTGGCTCTGCAGATCCAGCCGCTGCGCGTTGAGCTTGAGACTATCGTTGCGTGCGTCTGTGATGCGTTCCCGCGCGTTGTTGAGCTCGACGCGACGGTCCTCGAGATATCTGCGTGTGACAGTTCCGTTCGCCGCGGCAGGCTCGAGCTTCGCCACTTCATCCGTGAGGTAGGCGGTGCGCTTCTCGGCAGCCGCGATCACGCTGCCAAGACCTGCTTCCTGAGCCGCATAGTTGGCAAGCTTGGCATCGATCTCCCGCGAGATCGCACTGGTGAGCTCCGCATGCTCGCGTTCGCGCTCGCGCAGGACATCTCTCGCCTGCCGAAGCCGCTGCTCGGTCTCKGTCTGGACGACGCGGGCGATCACCTGATCGCGGCGGACGGCATCGCCGATGCCGACATCGAGCGAGGCCAGCTTGCCGCTGACAGCGGATACGGCATCGACCAGGCGACCGCCGCTGCTCAGCAAGATGCCATCGCCGGACACCCGGGTCGGGATGCGGCCGAGCACGCTCCAGGCCACCAGCACGACCAGTCCCAGCGCCAGCGCCGCCGCGGCCATCCAGTCGAACGGGCGCGTGACCCCGACGACATGGTCGAGCTGTTCGGGATTCGAAAGCCGCTCGATGGCCGCTTCCCGAAAGATTCGTTCCGTCCCCCTTTTCACAGAGGCCCCCGCAAATGCCGAACCCACTTCGAGCCAACTCGATTTGGCAGGAACGTTTTCGCTTTTTCAAGCAGATATTGCCTGCCCGCGCGGGCAAAGCTTTGATCGCCCGCTTTCCAAGCCGGTCACGCTATGAACCCTGAGGTCAGATAGTCGGAGGGACGACTGCGGTTTTAGTGGTGCTGTTCGGGGCCCGACATTGCAACCCCACGCTCACTGCATGTCCGCTCTTCCAGGAATGGATAGAGCGGACATGGCTATATCGAGATTTACCATTTCCGGACCAATGCGCGGCGGCAGAGGTGACCTCTTCGAGCCGTCGTCGGCTCAGGTGCCTTCTAGCCCCCCTTGCCATAGGTACTGAACGGCCGCCAAGTGCCGCCGGAAACATCGTCCAGGGACTTATCGCCGAGCGCATCCTTTTCAGACGTCAACAAGGTCTGGGAACTCTTGTCCGGAGCGGCGTCCGCGAGGCCCTCAGCTTCCCCCTGTTTATTCGCATCTTGCGCAACGGTCATATTCCATCTCCGGTTTCATCGATGCCAAGCGTCTCAAGCGAATGCTCGAGACGAAATTCGCCCCCGAGACAGAGCTTCGTATCTTTATCTCCGCCGCTCTGCGATACGGCAGATGCCGTATTTCGTCTAAATCGCAAGGGATCACGGTGCACTCAATGGCTTTCGCCGGTTCGACGACCGCTGAATTGAGTGCACTGTCACCCCGCCAGCGAATTCCTCGTCGCGCGAAGAATATCATCCGATAGCTTGGGATCGTTCACGGCCCGGGCGAGCACAAGGGCGCCGACCAGGGAGGCGGTGGCCGCGAGCGCCTTGTCCTCACGCTGGCGCGGCTTCAGCCCGGACGGCATTCGGCTGCTCAGCAGAGCGATCATGCCGCGCACGCCGGCGGTGAAACGGTCCCTCACGCCGCTGCTTTGGCGTGACACCTCACAAGCCAGGGCGGCAAAGGGGCAGCCGCTTGCGGGATCATCGCGATGCGCCGGCGAGAGGTATTCCGAGACGTAGTCGTCGAGCGCAAACACCTCGGGCAATTCCTGCCCTTTCGCACTTATCGCATAGGCCACCGCTTCCTCGACCAGCCGCTCCTTGGAGCCGAACTGACTGTACAGGCTGCCGTGGGTCATCCCGGCCGCCTCGGCGAGCGCGTCAACACCGACGCCGGAGATGCCGTGCTCCCGCATGAGGCGGGAGGCGGCCTGAAGAATGCGCTCGCGATTTTTGGCGGCCTGTTCCTTTGAAACGCGCATGTCGCTGGTCCTGGGGGCACGGGGTCTTGACAATTATAATTACGATCGTCATCTATATCAATAGTTACGATCGTAATCAAACAGATTTTGGGACCAATTGTCAGCCCGGAGAAGCTCATGAACAGGATCACATCAAAGATCGCACTTGTGACCGGCGCCTCGTCCGGGATCGGCGAAGCCACGGCGGAGCGGCTCGCGCAAGCCGGCTACAAGGTCTACGGCACCAGCCGGCGGGGAGCCCAGGCCGGCAGGCCATCGTTCGAGATGCTGTCGCTCGACGTGACCAGCGATGAATCCGTCGAAGCCGCCGTCAGCGAAGTGATGCGGCGCGACGGCCGCATCGATCTGCTCGTGAACAACGCCGGCTTTGGGGTTGCTCCCGCGGGGGCGGAAGAGAGCTCGATCGACCAGGCGAGAGCGATTTTCGAGACCAACTTTTTCGGACTTGTCCGGATGACGCGCGCCGTCGTGCCACACATGCGGCGCCAGGGGAATGGCCGCATCATCAACATCGGCTCCGTGCTCGGCTTTCTGCCGATGCCTTATGGCGCGCTCTATGCCGCAACCAAGCACGCGGTGGCGGGTTATTCGGAATCACTCGACCATGAACTGCGCACGAGGGGCATCCGGGTCTCGGTGATCGAGCCTGCGTACACCAAGACGCCATTCGACGCGAACTTCATGGAGCCCGATGCCAAGCTCGATGCGTATCGCGAGGCGCGCGCGGGCGTGACCAGGAGGGTGAACGAGGTGATGGCCACTGCCGAGCAGCCCGGTGTCGTGGCCGAGACCGTGCTGAAGGCGGCGAGCGCGGCGCGCCCGCAGCTCCGCTACGCGGCCGGTAGCCTCGCGAAGCGCCTGCGATTTCTGCGCAGATTTGCGCCAGCCGGCCTGGTGGACGCCGGGATTCGCAAGGACCTGCGGCTTGATGCGCCGGCGGCATCGCAGCCCGCGCGCACCGCGCGGGCCTTCTGACCGCGCGCAACCGGCGCACGCGCGGCCTCCTGCCGCCGCCACTGCGAAGAACCTTCGGACCGAGAGGAAAAATGCGAGCTCTTACCTTCAAGCGTTACGGCAAGCCGGATCAGGTCGCGTTGGCCGACATCCCTCGGCCGACGCCCGCGCCGAACGAGATTCTGGTCCAGGTTCACGCCGCGGGCTTGAACCCGATCGACAACATGATTGCGAAAGGGACGTTCAAGCCCATCCTCAAGTTTGATCTGCCGGCCACGCTGGGCAGCGATCTTGCGGGCGTCGTCGTCGAGGTGGGAAGTCGGGTGACGCGCTTCAAGCCGGGCGATGCCGTCTTCGCCAGCATCTTCGATCTCGGAACCGGCGCTCTCGCTGAATTCGCGCGCGTGCCGGAGGATGCCGCCGCGCTCAAGCCGCCAAACCTGGACTTCGTGCAAGCGGCCTCGATCCCGATGGTCGGCCTGACGTCGTGGCAGGCGCTGAGGGAGCGAGCAGGTCTCAAGCCGGGTCAAAAGGTGTTCATCCCCGCAGGCGCCGGCGGTATCGGCACGTTCGCGATCCAGCTCGCGAAATATCTCGGAGCAAAAGTGGGGACGACGACCAGCACAGGGAATATCGACCTGGTGCGCAGCCTCGGGGCTGACGAGGTGGTCGACTACAAGAAACAGCAATTCGAGGAGGTGCTGCGGGACTACGACGCCGTGCTGGGCACGGTCAGGGGCGATGCGCTCGAGACATCGCTTCGGATCCTGAGGCCGGGAAGCACGATTGCTTCGCTCATCGGGCCCCCGGACACCGCGTTCGCGCGCGCCCGAGGGATGAATGTCTTCATGGTGCTGCTGTTCGGACTGCTGAGCCGCAAGATCATTCGCCAGGCCGGCAAGCGTGGCGCCGCCTATTCGTTCCTGTTCGTGCATCCCGACGGCAGGCAACTCGCCGAGATCGGCGAGCTTCTCAAGGCGGAGCGCATCCGGCCGGTGATCGACAGGGTCTTCCCGTTCGAACAGGCGAAAGAAGCGTTGGCCTATCTCGAAATGGGGCGAGCCAAGGGCAAGGTCGTCGTCCAGATGAGGTAATGGCGTCGATCCGGCCGCCGCGGCTGCCGCGCGAAGTCCAAAGCGCGACGGCAGTATCCACGGGCACCATCGGCCCCCCAAGCGTCCCGGCGGCACGCCCCCGGGGCGCCAAGCCCGCGAGATGGGCCGACAACCCCGCAAAGCGCGGGGACACTCCGTCATTCCTGGGATCACGCGGGATTTGCGCGACTGACCGCCTCCGGCGAGCGCATTTTGAAGATTATTACCCCTCCGAGGGAAAAATAACGGCCCGGTGACGCCTGACTGACGCCGGCAACGACGGCGGCATGGTTCCTGGACGTCAGGCAACCATCGTGGCGGACATTGGCGTCGAGCGAGAAGCCGATGACCCAGCCGGCTTCGGCAGCTGCCGACACCAGCGCCGTGTCAGCGGCTTGTTGCGCGCCGGCGACCACGCCCGAGTTGGAGGATTTTGACGACATGCCATCGCAAGCTTTGCAGACAAGGACGCCCGCAAGGGCGCAAGCCGCAGTTCCCGATCGGGCGCCGGTCATGCCGGTAACGGGGTTTGCCCCAGGTGATGATGGCCTGGGCGTCCGCGCGATCGTCGGCCTGCCCGTCACATGGTGGCAGCGGTCTCGTTTCAGGGCAGAGCTGCGTGCGGATCTCAGGGACAAGCGAGATTTTCTCCGCGACATCGGTCTCGGCGTGCACGAAGCGCAAGCCGAAGCGTCCCGGTTTTTCTGGGAAGCCGTRATCCTCAAGCGCCGATAGCCCAACCTCGGCAATCATTGCGGGCCCGCCAGACCGGAACGCGAGCCGGCCTCCCCTCAATGCTCCACCCGGTACAGCCGCCATCGCTCCGGCACGCCCTTGAGCTGGTGAACGCCGTGATCCCTGAAGCGGATGTCGGACTTCGACATCAGCTCCTTGACCGCGCTCGAGACCAGGACTTCGCCGGCACGCGCCTTGGCGGCGACGCGCGTGCCGATGTGGAAGGCGAGACCGACCATTTCGCCGCCGCTGACCGTGTACTCGCCCGCATGCAGCCCCACCCTGATCTCGAGCCCCAGCGTGCGCACGGCCTTCTGGATCGCGGTCGCGCAACTGACGCCGGCGGCCGGCGCCTTGAACGTCGCCAACACGCCGTCGCCCGTGGTCGTGACTTCCTTGCCGCGCGACGTCTTCAGCTCCTTGCGGACGGCCGCGTAATAGTGGCCCATGATTTTTGTCCAGCGCGCATCGCCGAGCTTGGCGGCCTTTTCGGTGGAGCCGACGATATCGACGATCAGGATGGTGGCGAGTGTCTGTTTGAGGTCGGCACTACCGGCGGCGGAGCGGCGCCGGTTCGCAATGGGTCCGGCCAGCGGCTCGTAGCGATGGTTGCGTCGCCGCGCGATCGCGGCCTTCGCATAGTCCTGGGCACGCTGCGCCGTGCCGCACCGGACTGTCTTCTCCTGCGGCAGACGGGTCCAGTAAACCTTTCGCCCGTCGCCGGCGCCCTGGACCTCAACGGCGCCCCACTTCAGGAACACCGCCGATCCAACCCGCCTGACACACCACGCCTTCGACGTGTATCCGGAAACGTTGGACTGATGGACTCCGATACGAAGGAATTTCGGCATGAAGGTGCGGCCAATCGATGGAACGTTTGGGCGGGCCTGGCGCCAAACGTAATCGCACAATCCAGCGTTGGCAACAGGGCTCCCGATCGAAGATTTGCCGATGGCTTCCGCCTCAATTCGCAATCACGATCAACCCGACGTCGTCGCGATGGCGGGCGCCCGGCGCCCGACACCTCGCATCCTACGCTCGCATCCTACGCTCCCCTGCGCGCCTCCTGCCTGCCGATCGTGCAGCGCCACGCCGCGAGACGCTCGGCCGGATGCTGCGCCATCCATTCGGCGAGCTGCGGCGCACCCATCAGGCAGGATTGCATGGTCACTTCGGCGAAGTCCGAGGTCGTGACGATCTGCTCGTGGCAGTCTGCCGGAGACGAGAGACTGCAGAGCACGGCAATGATCTTGATCATGTCACGACAGCTCCTTCGACCAGTCGTATTCCGTTCTGACGGCCGAACGCGACAATGCCCTGGCGGCATCGACGCTCGAAGCCTTCGCGGCGCGCCGCTGATAGTCATTGGCCAGCATCTCGAGCCGGGCCGCGACCGCGTCGTCCGTCATGGTCCGGGCCGCGCGGAGCAGGCTCTGCGCCGTCTCCAGATATTCCTTGCCTCGTCGTGACATCTGCATCGTCATAGGATCCTCGCGCGGTTCTCGGGAAGCATGCCCAAAGCGATCGGGAATCGACCCATCCAGTCGCGGTCGGCCTGCCGGCGCGCCGTGCAACGTTCGACGCACTTTTTCGAGCAGAGGGGCTTCCGCCAGGAGTAGTAGCGGACCAGGCCAAACTTGCCGTCGCACACGGCACAGCGCCCGGTTCGACTGCGAAGATCTTCGGAACAGTTTGGCATTGGTGTCTCCTCTCGAGGTCGCGTCCGATGTTGTCGATCACCTTTTCCGTTACATCGAGGCAGCCGCATTGACCGTCCTCGACGAAATCGAGCGGCACCAGTCGTATGGCCGCCAGTGCAATCAACATAGGAGTCCTGCGCGGAGATATCTTTCGACAAGGCGACCGATATTCCCCATCCGCACGACTTGCGGCGCGCGCATGGTGGCGTCCGCGGCAACCGTGCGATTGCGCAATCGGCGCCCGCTCGACAGCGGCGCTCCGAATGGCCGCTGCACGACGCACAGGAATGTGGTCAATGAGGATTTTCGTTCAGGGTGGCCATCGCCTGACGTGTCGCGGTCATGGTATCGGGAGAGACACGGATCGACCGATCACGCGCTCGCAGTCGAACGGACGCCTTTTACTTCCGCACCAGCGGAATCTGCAGATTGGTGGGGCGGTTCTGCTCGGTATCGAAGCCGCGACCGTCGATGTTGCGCGCGCCCCAGAACAAGAAGTCGCCCCGGAGATAGACGAGGTCGTACTCCATAAAGTTCGTTGCTTCCTGGAGACCAAAGGGAGCAAAGGCCTTTCCGAATATGCTCTGGGTCGAATTGACCGCCCAGGGGGCGTATCCCGCGGACGCGACCTTGTTGAGGATGTCGGCGAAGCCTTGCGCAAGCGGCGTTATCTCGTAGGTCTCATCGGCGACGAAGTCGACCTTCTGGGCGGCCGGCGCAATCGGATGCGGACCACGCCACAGCATGTGCCCGCCGATCCTGATCCGCACCAGCGGCACGGCACCATAGGCGTCGGCTGAATTGACGATCTCGAGCTCGAATCGATCCGACGGCAAATAGCTGAAGGCACGCTTGAGATAGAACGGCTTGAGCGTACCGTCGGCATTCTTGCTCGCGCTCGGCCGCACCTCCGGCGCGATGCTCTCCCAGGTTCCGAGCATCGCCTGCTTGATCTTCGTGACGTCTGTTTCCATGTCTGTCTTCGCCTGGTTGGAGGGAGATTGCGCCGCCGCTCCGCCGCATCCTGTCATCGCCAGAACGAGGCACAGCGATACCCAAATGCCCTTGAACATGGGCAGGCTCCGTTCGGTTCACGTACAAGCAACGATGGTGCCCTGCCTGTCAGGCAGGCCCCTGCAGGCGTGCTATACGGACCGCTGGTCTTGCTGGAAAAGACTTTGTAGGCTGGCCCCATGCCTGCAAGACATGGGAGACTGGCATGGAGCTCCGGCATCTCCGCTACTTCGTCGCCGTGGCCGATGCCGGCAGTCTGACGGTTGCCGCCGAGCAGAAGCTGCACACGTCCCAGCCGTCTCTCAGCCGGCAAATCCGCGACCTCGAACAGGAAATCGGGGTTCAGCTGATGCATCGCGGCGCTCAAGGCGTCGAGCTGACGCCGGCCGGCAAAGCCTTTCTAGAACATGCACGAATGACGCTGCTTCAGGCGGAAGCGGCAAAGGAGGCCGCGGTGCGAGCGGCTCAACCCGCCAGGCCGGCATTCGCTCTCGGCTTTCTATCGGGCGCGGAAATCGACCTGCTGCCCGAGGCGAGCCGCGTGCTTCGGGAGGCTTTTCCCGACATCGACATCCGCCTGTCGAGTGATTACTCACCTGTGCTCGCCAAGGCCCTGATGAGGCGCAAGCTCGATGCGGCCTTCATGCGACCGGAAGAGAACATGGGAGACCTCGCCTGCACGCGCGTGCGCACGGACCCTCTGGTCTTCGTTTTTCCAAGCGACCATCGGCTGGCATCGCAAGCCGCCGTCGCACCGCACGAGATCATCGACGAAAATTTCTATCTTCCGTCCAAATCGGCACCCGCGGCGCGACACGCCGTTCTGGAATATCTCAACCGGGCAGGCATCGATCTCAAGCCCGAACGGGAGGTGCACAATGTCGTGCACGCGATATCGATGATCACATCGACGCGGGCGGTCATGTTGTTGCCGGCCTACACGAAGCGCTATCTGCCGGAGTCGATCACCACGCGGCCGGTGAAGGGAGACGTGCCCACGCTCGACCTCGTCATCGCCTACCACAAGGCGAACAAATCTCCGATCCTGAAGCTGCTTCTCTCCAAGKCCGGCAAGCTGGCCGGGGCGGCGGCCCAGGCCTGAACCGGAAACCGGGAGGACCGCCCTCAGCCGGGATACGCGAACAGCTCGATCRCCTCGCTAAATCCCCGCACCTCGTATTCGCCCAACCGCTCCAGCTCGAACTCCCGCTCGACCAGCTCGGCGAACGCACGCGACAGCAGCACGGGTCGTCCCAATTGCTTGGTGAGGGCTTCGAGACGCGAGGCCATGTTGACGGCGGGACCGATCACCGTGAAGTCGAGCCGGGTGCTCGACCCGATATTGCCGTACATGACGTCGCCGACATGAACGCCGATGCCGTAGTTCAGCGGCGCGCGGCTGGTCGCGCGGTTCCTGTCGTTCAGGGCGGCCATGGCCTGACGGGCCTCGGTCACGGCGTGCAGCAGGTTGGCGCAGGCGTTGGGCGCGCTGAGCGGAAAGATCGCGAGCAGGCCGTCGCCGATGAATTTCAGGATCTCGCCGCCGTGGCGCGCGATCGGCTCCGACATCGCGTCGAAATAGTCGTTGAGGAGATCGATGACGTCGTCGCGCGGCCAATTGTCGGAGATTTTGGTGAAATCGCGCAGATCGCAGATCATGATCGCGGCGCGCACCGTGGTGCCGGTGCCGCGCCTGGTGGCGCCGGCCAGGATGAGCTCGCCGGCGTGAGCGCCGACATAGGTCTCGAGCAGCGTTCGCGCCAGACGGTTCTTGATGCGGATTTCGCTGACCAGCGCCAGCACCGGCAACAGCTTCTTCAGCGCGGCGATATGTGCCTCGTCGAAACCGCCGGGACGGTCGGTCGCGAAGGTGACGAGATGACGCTTGCCGAGGGTGTGATAGAGCGGCCACGCCACATAGTCGGTCAGGCCCTTCGTCCGCATCTCGTCATAGAGGGCATGCTTGCGGCCGAGCGCCGGATCGCGCTCGAGATTCTCGCGCACTTCGGTCGCACCCTCGAACATTTCGTTGGCGGGACTGCCGATGAATTCGGAGCGCTCGCGCACGTCATAATCGACCCGCGCGATCTCGGCCTCGCGCATGCCGTCGGACCACATGAAGCGGGCCCCCAGCCATTGCGGATGATGGATCAGGACATGAAGCGTCGACCGCTTCAGCGGAATGCCGGCCTGCTGAAGGCGGAGACACATCTGCGCAAAGATGTTGTCGATGAAGCGCTCGTCGCGCGTGCCGTTGGTCAGCCAGTCGACGACGCCGTCGGACAGCGTCGTGGGGGGATTTTTGTCTGGCGCGTTCATATCCTGCCCCTTCGCGGCGGTCTGCACAGGAGGAGATATCGTGCGCAGGCCGGGCCGCGTCAACCTGGCCAGTTGCCCGGATTGTGCGCATCGGCTCGGCGATTGCCGTCTAGCCGGCGAGCCGGATTGATCCCAGCACCGCCAGCCCCGAGACGAGTGCGAGCCTGGACGCCTCGGTCAGCTCGACCTTCAGCGTGCTGCCGTCGGGGATGACAAACTCCTCGCTATTGAGGCGAATGCTGCAATTGCCGGAAACCGCGTAAACGAGATGCGTGCCGGCAAATAATGGCCGATCGCCGGGTTCCCTGAGCGCCAGAAGCTCGATCTCCGCCGCACCGCGCCGGGCCATCAGGTTCACGACCTCGACGGGGCCGGCCTCGAGCTCGGTCACGATGTCGAGTTCGCCGGTGAAGCGCACGGTCGTGAACGGCTCGCGCTCGTCGAATTCCTGTCCCGGTGCCTTCAGCACCAGCCCGCGCCCAGCGATGACCATCTGCAAGCGGTCGATGCCCGGCATGTAAGAGAAGGGGCCGGGCGCCACGATCGGCGTCGCGGCGAAGCGCCAGAGCAGGCTGTCCCAATCCTTCACCGGGGAACCGGCACGATGGGCATCCGCGATATCGGTGAAGACGCCGCCGCCGTTCTTCCAGGGCGACCGGGTGTAGTTCTCGGATGTCAGCAGCGTGGTTTTCATGTCTTGGAGACCGTCGGGAAAGGCGAGCAGACCGATATCACAATGAACGAAGGCTTGCGATCCCCGAGCCTCAAATCGCGTCGTCGTCCTGGCGAAAGCCAGGACCCATTACCCCAAATGTTCGTTGTCGAAGCGAGCGGCAGCCACACCGTCTTCCAACAATATTGGACGGTGATTATGGGTCCTGGCTTTCGCCAGGACGACGTTGGAAAGTGTCGCACCATCCGGGTTATGCGCCCTCACTCCCCCTTGCCGCCCTTCAGCTTCGGCAGGGTCTCGACGATCTTCTGCTTGCCGTCGACGATCTCGGCCAGGAAGCTGGCGCGGTCGATGTCGCCGTTCTGGTCCCAGCTGGCTTCCATCAGCATGCCTGGGGCCTTGTCGGGCGTTAGCGTCAGGCCCTTCATCGCAGCACCGAACGCCTTGCTGTCGAACTTGCCGATCTTTTCAGTGACGTATTTGACGAGATAGACGGCGGTGTAACCCTTGATGCCGTTGTGGTCGGGCCGGTACTTGTAGCGCTCGCTGAACTTCCTGGCAAAATCCTCGATCGCCGGCACCGGCGCATCGGCGCTCAGGCCGACATGGCCGCGCACGCCGTTCGCCGCCGGGCCGGCGAGCTCGACCACCTTCTGGCTCAGCAGCGTGGTCTCGCCGAACAGCGGCGTCGACAGTCCCTGCCGCTTCGCCTCGATCAGGAAGCGCGCGCTCTCCTCCTCGTTGGTGTAGACGAAGACGGCGTCGGCCTTGGCGCTCTTGAGCTTGATGACGTCAGAGCCGAAATCGACCTGGCCCTGCTCGGTGGAGATATCGGCGGCGATCTCGATGTTGCGCGCCTTCATCTCTTTCAGAAAATTGTCGTGGCCGCCCTTGCCGAAATCATTGTTGACCCAGACCAACGCAACCGTCTTCACCTTGAGCTTGTCGTGCAGGTAATTGGCGATCTTGGGCATCGAGAATTGCTGGCCGAAAGCGGTGCGGAACACCCACGGATTGCCCTGCGTGGTGATGTCGGCGGCTTCCGCGCCGACGATCTGCGGGATCTCGGCCGCCTGCGTCAGCGCCATGTTGACCTTGACCGAGCCGGAATAGATCGGCCCGAGCACGACATAGGGATCCTTGTCCAGGATCTTCTGCACCTGCGCGCGCGAGACGCCGGGATTGCTCTGGGTGTCGAGATGCTCGCTCTGGATTTTCCGACCCAGAATGCCGCCGGCATTGTTGATCTCATCGACGGCAAGCGCGACGCCGTCGCGCCAGTTGGTGCCGGACACCGCACCGGGTCCGGACAGCTCGACGACGTCGGGAATGTAGACGGTCTGCGCCTGCGTGGCGCCCGCCCATAGCGATGCCGCGACGGCGATGATCGCCCCTGCAAGATGCTTCATGACGTTCTCCCTCCCCTTTGCTTTCGTTGTTATGATTGTTCCGCAGCGCCGTCGAAGCCGAGCAGTCTTGCCGGCGTTCGCCATAGCAGGCGATGCTGATCGTCGGCGTTTGGAAACAGCCGGGGCAGCAGCGCGAGCAGCGGCCCGTAATCGAGCCGTTCGGGCGCGCGCAGGAACGGATAGTCCGAGC